>JALCBQ010000020.1:0-20466 GCA_028066335.1 Pirellulaceae bacterium | reverse complement strand
GATTCGAGTACACCGATGGGACCCCCGTTCTTTCAAATATTAACTTTTCTGTTAAGCGAGGGGAGACGATCGCTATCATCGGGCCCAACGGAAGTGGCAAAAGTACCTTACTTAACCTTATTCCACGGTTCTACGAACCGACCGTTGGAGCAATCTCTTTCGATCAAACCTCGATCGATCAATATGACCTTTCTAGCTATCGTGATAATATCGGACTTGTAACACAACAGCCGTTCCTTTTTGACGACACCATTGCCAACAATATTCTATACGGCACGCCCAAAGCGACCGAAACCGAAATGAAAGAGGCGGCCCGAAAGGCTCACGCCACCCCCTTTATCGAAAAAGAACTCTCCAACGGTTACGAGACCTGCGTCGGTGAAAAAGGAGCAAGGCTTTCAGGGGGACAATGTCAACGAATTGCACTGGCGCGTGCAATACTCCGTAATCCTCAGATTTTTCTCCTCGACGAGGCGACGAGCCAAATCGATCCCGAGAGTGAAAAGCTCATAGGAGACACACTCCAAAAGTTCGTCCAGAACCGGACGACCTTTATGATCACTCATAAAATGTCGACTCTCACCCTTGCCGATCGGATTTTAATCCTGAAAGAAGGGCGGCAAATCGATTTTGGTACTCATGAAGAGCTTTTGAACCGGTGCCCACTCTATCAAAACCTCCGCCGAAGCGAATTAAAAAATTCTGCATAAACAGGGCCCCTCTCTTTTTTTGGCACAAATAATGCTCATATGGCGACGGTGTGCTGGTGACAGTACATGCCTTAGTGTTTTCTAAGGATCAGAGAAAGGCTTTTTTGGGAACATATTAGAGGCCTTATTTCGAACATCGTGTCGTCCCTCGTGTTGTTTTAAGACGATATTGTTTTAAACACTATCGGTAAAGAGCCATTTGGCTCTCGGGGATAAAGGCACTTTGTCGACTCCGCTAGGCCTTCCATTTTCGCAATGGAAGGCCTGCTTTTTTGGTTCGATCCTTTCCATCTTCACTAATTCTATTCTTTTCACCACGACTTTTCTGTCTTTCCGCAGTAACCGTCCCCTTGAAAAGCTGGGTTGTTCAATTTTAATGCACCAAAAAGATCCTTGTGTGTTATTTTAATGCACCCATCCTTTGTATTGAGTTGAACCCTACTTGCATAAAATTTGCAAAAATAAAAATTTCTCCTGCGGGATTGGCTTTATTTTCGGAGTAAAAATTTCCATTCTACTCAATAATTTGTTACGATACCGTAAGGCGTTCTTCTGTCGACTTCTCATTGACCAAGGAAATAGGCAACGGACATCTTCTCCTTTATCTTTTCGTTTGTAACATTCTCTCTTTCTGTCAGAAATAAACGAGTTCTATGGTTTACTCAACGCAACTCCTTTTGCAAAAAACGGTCGTTCTCAGCGCTCTATCTGTTACCCTCTTCGCCTTTGTCAATTATCTAACGATTACCACGACACACCTCCCTCTCCTTGTGCATGACAAGGCAAAGCCCACACTCACAACATTTGAAGACAACAAAGAAAAAAATCTTCACCAATCCATTCCACAGGTCAAAGAGATTAACAACCAAATCTCGGCAATGTGGGAAGAGTATGGCCTCAGTCCGTCGCCCTATGCGACCGACGGCGAATGGTGCCGCCGTGTCCACCTCGACCTCATTGGTCGTGTTCCAACAGTCACTGAACTTCGAGAATTTCTCAACGACAACAAGGTCGATAAAAAACAACGGCTCGTCGAAAAGCTTTTAAGTGACCCAGCCTATGAACCACTTTTTGCCGAAAATTTCACCAACGTCTGGACGAATATTCTCATTGGCCGAGCAGGGGGAACAGAACGCAACAGCCTAACCAATCGACAAGGAATGCGAGACTATCTTTATGAAAGCTTTCTTACAAATAAACCCTACGATACCCTTGTTTACGAACTTATTTCGGCAACTGGCACAAACGCCCCCGACAAAGAAAATTTCAACGGTGCCGTCAATTTCCTCACCATGAAGCTCGATGAAGATGGAGTATTAGCAACGGCCAAAACCTCGCAGATTTTCCTCGGTTTACAAATTCAGTGTGCTCAATGCCATAACCACCCTTTTAACGACTGGAAGCAGGAAAAGTTCTGGGAGCTAAACGCTTTTTTCCGTCAAGCCCGCCCGTTACGTCGTTTTGAGCCAGGGACCAGAGACGTCACCCATGTCGAGCTCGGTGACCAAGATTTTGTCGGCGAAGGGAGCACGCCCGAAGATGCCGAAATTTATTACGAACTACGCAATGGCCTACTCAAGGTCGCTTACCCGACTTTTATTGACGGCACGACGATTCCACGTAGTGGTTATGTCTCTGATGTAAACCGTCGAGAAGAACTGGCCAAGCTTGTCATCTCTTCAGATTGGCTAGAAAAGGCTGCTGTCAATCGCTTTTGGGGACACTTCTTCGGCCATGGCTTTACGAAACCGGTCGATGATATGGGACCTCATAACCAGGCCTCTCACCCTGAGCTTCATGACTATCTGGCGGTAGAGTTACGGAAAAACAGCTTTAACCTCAGAGAATTGATTCAGTGGATCGTTCTAAGTGAACCCTATTCACTTTCGAGTCGCTCGACACGAAAAAATAAAACCGACGACCCTCTTCTGGGTGAACCACCGAAATTCAGCCATTTTTATATACGTCAAATGAGTGCGGAACAACTCTTTGACTCACTTCTTATCGCTTCCGAAGCCGAGCGATCTCGTGGCGACCGAAAAGAGCAGGAGCAGGCCAGAAATCGATGGCTCCGTCAATTTGTTTCTGCTTTTGGTAATGACGAAGGGCTAGAAACGACGACATTTAACGGGACGATTCCGCAAACCTTAATGATGTTTAATGGTGACCTCACAAATGCCGCGACACGACTTCAGGGAGAAAACCTTTTGAATAAAGTCGCCAATAGCGACATGACCAACCTTGAAAAAATTACTTACCTTTTTCAGGCAGGTCTCGCCAGAAATCCGACCCGAAGTGAAATAGGGATCGCCAACCAGGTCCTTAACGCCCGTGATGGAGATATCCCTGCCACAATGCAAGATTTATGGTGGGCAATCCTCAACTCGAACCAATTTATCCTTAATCATTAAGACAACGCAAACTTTCATATCTCTTTTGGAGGCTTTCCTATGAGCCAATCTCCTCTTAACCGTTCCCGTCGACACTTCCTAGCCCATGCCGCCGGTGCAAGTGCCATGACAATCCCGGCACTCTCGCTAGGAAACAGCCTTCTTGCAAAGACAACGGAACTGAGGAAAAATGCCAAAAGTGCGATCCTCCTTTGGATGGATGGTGGGCCATCAACGATTGACCTCTGGGACCTCAAACCAAATTCACCAAGTGCGGGCGAGTTCAAGCTGATCTCGACAACGGGCGATATGCAAATTGGCGAACATCTACCGATGCTCGCTAAACAAATGCACAATCTCTCAATCGTCCGCAGTATGAGTACTCGCGAAGCCGACCACACCCGTGGTCGTTACTACATGAAGACCGGTTTTGTTCCTAATCCCTCCATTGAACATCCGACCTATGGGTCGGTCGTCGCCCATGAACTCGCCGATCAGGTGCCTGAACTTCAAATTCCACCTTTTGTCTCGATTGGAAACAGCCAGCTGGGTGCCGGCTTTCTTGGAATGAGCTGGGCCCCTTTTAACGTCGATAGCAACGGCCAGATTCGGAATCTCCAAGGGCTGCGTGACCGCAAGCGGGTAAATCAACGGTACGAAATTTTAAGCCTTCTTGAACAGGAATTTGAAAAACAACAACGAGGTTCGGCAGCGACGGATCACCGAAAAATACTTTCCGAAACACTCGAGGTTATGACGAGTACGCAAATGAGTGCCTTTGAAGTCGCTTCAGAAGAACAAAAGGTGAAAGATCGCTACGGTAACACAAACTTTGGCCGTGGATGCCTTATGGCCCGACGTCTTGTCGAAGCTGGTGTCCCTTTTATTGAGGTAAACTTTGGTGGCTGGGACAACCATCAGAATATCTTTCCAACGCTCCGAGATACCCGACTTCCAGACATGGACCGTGCGATGAGCGCCCTTGTTGAAGACCTTAAAGAACGGGGACGACTTGAAAGCACCGCGATCATTTGGATGGGTGAATTTGGCCGAACTCCTCGAATCAATGGCAATGCTGGTCGTGACCACTGGGCTCGCGCATGGAGCGTTGTTGTTGGTGGTGGAAAATTTAAGCAAGGAATTGCCGTCGGCAAAACGAACGAAGATGGAACGGCAGTCGAGACGACTCCTTACACCTCACAGGACCTCATGGCCTCGGTTTGCCACGCACTCGACATCCCTCTTAAAACAACCTATCAGAGCAAGTCAGGCCGCCCAATGAAAATTGCTAACGGGGGCAAAATCATTAAAGACCTTTTCGCTTAAAAACGAAAAAATTCTCCAAACACTACTAGGGAACAGAACCTTTTTAAAATTTTTTCGCTAGGTTTTGTCGAGGTAACCCAAGGAAGAGGGTCGAACCTACCACAGGTTCGACCCTCTTCTCTTCTGTAGAGACTCCCAAATAGTAATCATCCGTTTTGACCAAAAGAGCTTAGTGAAATGGTCTTGTAAAAGCGACTGCGTACCGAGTGTTTACCCCGTTTCTTATATTGACGAAACAGAGAGTTCGCCCCATACTGGTCTCATTGAAGGCGCATTCTCCAAGAGACCTTTCGGCGACCTTTCCCCTCCTTTTCTTCCCAAGTCTCTTTTACCTATTCCAACGCACGGCCTCTATGTCCCAACGCAGTCTTATCCACCGAGAAGGAACCTTCTGGCCGATGATGGCCGTTGCGACACCTGTTTTGGTCGAATCGTCGTTGGCAATGTTAGTCGGTCAGACCGACCTTTGGATTACCGGACATGTTTTGAAAGAGGCGAGGTACATTGCTGCTATTGGAATCATGTCGTATGTGATGTGGTTTATCCCAAATATTTTTAGCGCAATAGCGATCGGGGCGACAGCCCTCGTTTCGCGACACACAGGCGCCGAAGATCACCACCAGGCAAACCATTTTACCAATCAGGCGATCCTCGTCGGTTTTTGCCTCGCGTTGGGAATTACCGCCGTCGCCTATTTTGGACATGGAACCTTCTTTGGGTTGATACAACTGAACGACGAGATCACCCCCTTAGCGACCGAATACCTCTTTTATATCATCCCAATTATCCCGCTGATTATGCTGGAGCAGGTGGGAATTGCTTGTTTGCGTGGTGCAGGTGATATACTGAGCGGTTTTTCTATTATGGCATTGGTCAATATTATCAATGCTTTGCTAAGCCTGGCTTTAGCGACTGGCTGGGCATTTTTTCCCGAGATGGGCTGGGCTGGCATTGCGATTGGAACTGCGGTCGGACATGGTGTTGGAGGGATATTAACCATTGCGATTTTGCTCCGTGGACGGGCACAACAACGACTTACCCGCCCCCTGCTTCGCTATAGCAAAGACCACATTCGTCGCCTTATGCGAGTTGGCCTGCCCGGTGGGATCGATATTGGTATTTTGATGACATGTCAGTTTGCCTTTGTCGCCCTTATTAACCATCTGGGAACCGACAGCACGGCTGCCCATATGACAGCTATCCGAATTGAATCGATCGCTTATCTCCCCGGAACCGCCTTTTATATAGCTGCCTCGAATCTTACCGGCCAATACCTCGGCGCTAAAGAATTTGCCAAAGCCAAAAAAAGTGCCCTTATGGCCCTTTGGGTTGGTGGAGGGCAAATGGTTTTTGCCGGCATATGTTTCTATTTTGCGGCCGATTATTTAGTCGATTTTTTTCTTGGAAACGAGGGAAGTGCCCGTACCAAAGAGCTTGCAGCCCCACTTCTGCGCATTGTCGCTTATTCGATGCCTTCGCTCGCCCTTGCAATGATTTTTACCGGTGCCCTCCGTGGTGCCGGAGACACCCACTGGCCAATGATCTTTACCTCTATCGGGTTTCTGGCAATTCGCCTTCCCTTAACCCTCTGGCTCGCTTGGGAAGAAATCCCTGTCCCATTGACCGACATGACCCTTACCGGGTGGAATATTGGTGTCGCGGGCGCTTGGTACGCCATGACTACCGATCTTATTATCCGATCGATTCTTATCACTTGGCGTTTTCTCCACGGTGGGTGGCAACACACCAAGGTATAACAACAAGAGAACTGACCTTAAGAATCAGTACCCTCGCCAAATCCTTTGCAGAAGAAAGCTCGTCCTTACACAACGCCCCTACTAAATATCGTGGTTCCCTCAGCCACCCCTCCCCTTGACCCAAGACTCTTATCTGCCCTTTTTTGACATTTCCTGGTTTGTTAAATCTCTTTTGCCCGAAAAAACACAAAGAAGTTAACGACGATTTCAAGAATGTCAGGTTGTAGTCTATTCCACTTTTTCTATACTGGTGGCTGGCTTGGGAGAGGTTTGGCTAAAAACAGAGGGACTTGGTAACGGGCTCTTTCTCCAAGCAAAAGCCTTACCCAATTATCAGGCAGGTTTTATCTTCTATCTACACCAAAATAGAAAGGCGTAACGTGAGTTCTGCGCAATCCTCTTTTTTGGCGCGTCACGAGTTTTTGATTCGTCGACTGCATTCACTGACTGGTCTTCTCCCCGTCGGTGCCTACATGTGCGTCCATCTCTTCACCAACGCCACCATATTAGATTCTGTTCAACTTTTCCAAAACGCAATCTACGGGATTCATACCCTTGGTGATGCACTTATTTTGGTCGAATGGGGATTTATTTTTTTACCTTTAATCTTTCATGCTGTCTTGGGGATGGCTTATGTTTCTGGCGGCCTTCCGAATCCGACCGCCTACAGTTATGGAAGTAACTGGCGCTATACCCTTCAACGAGCGACTGGCATTATCGCCTTTCTGTTCATTTTCTGGCATGTTTTTCATATGCACGGCTGGTTCCACGCCGAATGGTGGCTAGAAAATGTCGCCCGACCACTTGGTGGTGCCATGTTCTCGCCGTATAACGCTGCCTCAACAGCTGGTAAGGCGATGCAAAGTACCCCGATTGTCCCCATCCTTTATACAATTGGTGTTTTAGCCTGCGTCTTTCATTTTGCCAATGGACTCTGGACAATGGGCATTACATGGGGACTCTGGACGACCCCTCAGGCACAAAAGCGGGCCAACTTTCTCTCCATAGGGGTGGGCACTCTCCTTGGTATTGTCAGCCTCTCTGCAATTGCTGCCTTTACCCAAGTCGATACAAAAAAAGCAGGAGAGATCGAAGAACACCTTCAAGAAAAACGGCTTGAATCGGGCTTTATCAATGAGAAACAACTCCACCATAAATCGGTCGACGACCATTCAACGGACCAAGAGAACTCAACCAGTAAAGGGGACGAAACACCCAAACCTCAAAACGGCTCTGGCACCTAACCAAGTTTTCCTATCAATCGAGGTGCCTCCTCCTTTCAAAACGAGTCGATATTGGCTTTAAAAAATTTAAGTATGGCTTCGATACAAAAGGTACAAAACACCTCCCAAAACCAAATGGTTTCAATGTAAAAGAATCAACAAAGGTATTATAAAAAATGAGTAAGCAACGAGTGATGGTTGTTGGTGGCGGCTTGGCAGGTTTAGCCGCCACGATGAAATTGGCTGAACTCGGCGTCAACGTCGACCTCATGAGTCTCACACCGGTCAAACGGTCCCATAGCGTCTGTGCTCAGGGTGGAATTAACAGTTGCAACGATCAAACTCGCCTTCTTGGTGATACCGAGTGGAAACATCTCGACGATACCGTTTACGGTGGCGACTTTTTGCAACACCAGCCACCAGCAAAAGAGATGGCTTATTGGGGGCCTAAGGTAATCGATCTCATGGACCGCCTTGGAGTCACTTTTAACCGGACCGAAGAAGGGTTTATGGACCGTCGACGATTTGGGGGCACCCTCTACAAACGGACCGCCTTTGCAGGCGCTACGACAGGACAACAGCTCCTTTACGCCCTCGATGAACAAGTTCGACGTTGGGAAGCGGCCGGAAAAGTCACCAAGTACGAACATTGGGATTTCCTCGCTCCTATCCTTGATGACCAAGGGGTCTGTAAGGGGGTCGTCGCCCAGGACCTCGTTTCTATGGAAATCCGTTCCTTTCCCGCCGATGCAGTCATCGTCGCCACAGGTGGGTGTGGCCTGATTTTTGGCCGGTCCACAATGTCCATGGCCTGCACCGGTAGCGCTGCCAGCCGTTGTTATCAAGCTGGTGCCAAATATGGCAATGCCGAATTTATCCAAGTCCACCCAACGGCTGTCCCTGGTGCTGATAAACTTCGCCTGATGAGCGAATCGGCCCGTGGTGAAGGTGGTCGTGTTTGGGTTCCCCGTAAACCTCAAGACCCTCGCTCCCCCCATGAAATCCCTGCCGAAGAACGGTATTACTTTCTGGAAGAGCGGTATCCAACCTACGGGAACCTTGTCCCACGTGATATTGCTACCCGAGAAATTTTTGACATCT
Organism: Pirellulaceae bacterium; assembly: GCA_028066335.1. Lineage (GTDB taxonomy): Bacteria > Planctomycetota > Planctomycetia > Pirellulales > Pirellulaceae > JALCBQ01. Next base: position 11,959 of record JALCBQ010000020.1, on the reverse strand, counting down.
GTGTCAATGAAGGGCTGAGTGTCGAGGCGAACAAACCGTGTGTCTACCTCGACCTAACTCATATTTCACGAGCCGAACTCGATCGGAAGCTTGGTGGTATTCTCGCCATTTATGAAAAGTTCCAAGGGGTTGATCCTCGTGAACAACCGATGAAAATTTTTCCCGCCGTCCATTACTCGATGGGTGGCCTCTGGGCAAATTATGAAAAAAGCGAAGATGGTGGCATGGTTGCCGGCTCGCCGATCAATCAACAGACAAGTCTTCCCGGCCTCTATGCAATTGGTGAATGCGACTACCATTATCACGGTGCAAATCGCCTCGGTGCAAACTCTCTTTTGAGCTGTATTTTCACAGGTCTTTTCTGTGCTCCAGGTGTTGCCAATCTTCTTGAGTCCCAGGAAAAAGTAGCTGCCGAGTATCCTGGCCAGCTCTTTGATGGTGCCCGATCTGACCACCAAAGTCGCCAAGACGAACTCCTGAAGCGACCTGCCGGCAAAGAGAACGCCTATCAGCTTCACCAGGAACTTGGCGAAGTCATGACAAAAGCAGCAACGGTCGTAAGGCGAAATGACCAACTATCGGACGCCATTGATAAAGTCGATGAACTACATAAACGATCCCAACATTGCTCACTCTCAGATACTGGCCAATGGACTAACCAGAATGTCACCTTTACGAAGTCTCTTTTAGATATGTTCCCGTTGGCAAAAACCCTTTTGAAGGGGGCTTTTCAGCGGGACGAATGCCGTGGTGCCCACTACAAACCGGACTTTGCCATGCCAGGGCTAGAGGGCAAAACTTCGGCCGATCGTATCAAGGAGGCTGAATTATGGTGTGATCGTTTCGAAGAAAATACGAAAAAATGGCTAAAATCTTCGGTGGCGACATGGAATGAAGCCAAAAGTGAAGCCGATATAGAATATGAAGATGTCGATACCTCGCTTGTTCCCCCACGTCCCCGCCTTTATGGCCTGGTCGGTGCCGAAGAGATCGAACAAGTCTGGTCTCAGCGGGCCGCTGCCAAACAAGAAGCTGTTCCGGGGAAAGCGAACTTATCGACGTAGCCTTGTGTTTTTAATTAGCCAGCGATCATTTCCCCTTTTCTGGTCTCTAGACAAAATCAAACCAAAGACCTATGAGCAACCATTCTTCCACGACAAAAAGAAAAACCTTTGCCGTTCGCGTTCTACGAAAAGATTCACCCGAAAGTGAATCATATTGGGAACGCCACGATGTCGAATATGAGCCAGACATGAACATTATTAGTGTCTTGCAAAAAATTGCGTCCAAGGGAGAATCGTCGTCGGGGAAAAAAATCGCCCCCGTCGCATGGGACTGCAACTGTCTTGAGGAGGTTTGTGGCGCCTGCACAATGGTCGTTAATGGCAAAACACGTCAAGCTTGCTCAAGCTTGATCGATCGATTACTTGAAGAGAGCCCCTCTGAAATCGTTTTGAGCCCCATGTCAAAGTTCCCCGTCGTTCGCGATCTGGTCGTCGATCGAAAGAGAATTTTTCATAACCTCAAAAAGGTAAAAGCCTGGGTTCCCGTCGATACCTATTCAGATATGGGACCAGGTCCGAAGCAGTCTCGCCAACAACAAGAAGAAGCTTACCCACTTTCAGAATGTATGAGTTGCGGATGTTGCCTCGAAGCGTGCCCACAGTACCTTAAGATTGAAGTTACACGTAAAAATGGCGAAACGGATGAGGCCTTTGAGCAACGTCAAAAAGAGGCCTACGACAAAGGGTTTATCGGTGCCAACACCATTAGCCAAGTCGTCTTATTCAACAATAATCCGACAGGCCAGATGAATGCCAAAGAGCGGACCGACGCAATCATGCAAGAGGGCGGAATCCAAATCTGTGGTAACGCTCAAAACTGTGTTGCTGTTTGCCCTAAAGAGATCCCCCTTACAACGAGTATTGCCAAGGCTGGACGTGCCGCGACTATCCGTGGCCTACAACGTATCTTTGACAAATAACAAAAGTAACTGAATCTTCGTTGGCCTCCACCTCAATTAGCTTCGGGCTGATCCCTCTTGGTAGCCTCGCCCTCGACGATATCTAAAGGATGGATGTTCGCCTCTTGTGGATCGTCGACGGACATCTCCTCTTCGGCCATAGCTTCGCCGTCACTGTGCATCCTATTTATCCGAGAACAGGCACCTGCCGATATAAATGAGAACGCCAGGACGCAAATCGTTGCAAGAAGATAGCCGCCGATGATCCCAATTTCTCCTCCCCCATTATTAACCGAAACTACTGCTCCCAATGGTGCAGTGTAGGCAAGGCCGGTTAGATGTGTCAATGTAAAGGCCTTCATTGGTCCAGATTTAAGGCAAAAAAGAAGAACGACTACAGCAATAAATAGGGCATCGGAGACCAACAAAACAGCCAGAAAGATATGCCCAGAAAGGGCCAAGGTAAGGGCAACCAAAAACCCGGCCCCATAGAGAGCCGAAAGAGTTCGGCGACTGTATTGATAGAGCGTTTTCGTCAGGTCGTACTTCTGGTCAAAATGGCCTACTAACCAGCCTACCCCACCTCCTATTATCCCCCAGGCAAGCCAAATATTAACTCCAGAGGCGGGCGAACCATAAATCGGGGCAATCACAGGCATAACAACTCCGAGAAAAACGGCCTGCTCGGTCGAATACTCCCCAAACATCAACATCCTGCTCCACCCCAAAACACCAGCCCCAACCAGAACTCCGATTGCCGTCGAGCTCCAGAGAGGGCTATTACAAAATGCAAATGCAAACGCGACTAGCAGAAGTGGAGTTCCAAGAATAAAAATTGCGATCTCTCCTCCCATCGGAACAATAATCTCTAGATTTAACAGGAAGAAGAGTAACGATAGGACAATCGTCAGATAAATCATTGACCGTAACGAAAATTGCATAAGGCGCCTTTAACTTCGACCGAAAAACAGATACCACTGAAACATAAACGTTACCAACACCATCTATAGTTGTTACTCATCTAAAGGATGAGGTGTTTCAATATCTTCTTCAGATTGCTTCGGGCCGGCATTCATTCGCTTTATGAAATAACCATGGCCGTAACAAATTCCACCACTAAGAGAAGTAAAGATAAAAGCACCAATAGCAAGAGTAAGAAAATAGACAACTGCTGAATCCCATGTCAAAACGCTCTCTTGTGCCTCTAAAAGAAGCAAAACTTGAACTTCCAAAGATTGTGGCATCCAGTCTCCCAATACACCGTAAAAAACGAATACGGCTGGCCACATGAGAATCTGCTTAGAAAAAAAGCCCCATACAATATGGCCGATTGCAACAGACTTTACGAATCCTCCACGAAGAAAAGGAATCGCTAAGACGACAACCGTCACGACACAATTCCCTAATAAATAGGCCCCATAAAATAATACATGTACAATAAGCTCGAAGCCTTGCCAAGAGACCGATGTCCCTCCCTGGTATGGCATCCCCACTAACAAAAGGTATCCACCAAACACGAGCAGGCCAGCAAGATAGAGCCCTCCCCAAAGATACCACCTATACCTATGCACAAAGCGATCTAATGCCCCACTTTCACCAACGACAGACAGATTCCAGCCAATAATCCATCCGGCAATTGCCTGACAAAACATGAACTCAATCCAATAGGACTCACTGAATTGAAACGGTAACCTGAAAGACCCAATACAACCTAGAAAACCGACAATGACAGGAACCTCATTCCAATAAAAAAATTGAAACTCTGACGCCCCCAACAGGACTGGCATGAAGGTTATCAGCAGCACCCCCTTGGCAGCTGCCTGCGACCTCTTGTCCTCACTTCCCAGAAGGCCAATACCAAAAATGACCGCCGGAACTGTTAAAAAGATCACCAACATTGGCTTTAAGTCGTAAGGGAGGGTGCCAACAAAAGCGATGATTGAAAAAAGGACCGTTAAAACGATCCCCGACTTTATAGAGATTTTCATAAACCAAACCCTAGACTCAAAGTACCGCAGTATGAAACAACGCCCCCGTATCAGGAGGGGTACTGTTATCATACTAAACAGCAACATCTATAGGAAGTGTTCGCTGGCCTAGCCTGCTCCAAGGCTACCTACCAATGCAGAGGCAACGAGAACGTCGTTTTGCTACATAAGAAGATGCCACTGCCTGCCAAATATCTGTTTGAACCCTAATAAAGCTTCAAAGCTCTATCGAGAATGATCGCCCGTTACAAAGAGACCAGGAGATCAGCGCATAAAAAAGGTGGTGTAGAACAAAGGACTACACCACCTTAAATATATTATAAGCTACAAATATATCTAGGGCACAACACTGTGGCGATACTGTGGCGATGCGTTTCAATTTCCCTGAGAACGTCTTTACCCAAAAGAGACAGTAAGGCAGGGACATGGAAGGGTAGGGACGCAGAACGAGTGGGGACACCGAACGAAGCGAGTTACCAGCTGGACTGCCGCATTCCAGGGATAAGGCCTTGCTCGGCAAATTCCCGAAGTTTAATACGAGAAAGGCCAAACTTACGATAATAGCTACGCGATCGACCAGTTAGTTTGCAAAGGTTTCGATGACGGGTCTTGCTGGAGTTTCTTGGCAAGAGAGCCAACTCAGCATAACGCCCCTCAGCCTTGAGCTCTTTCCGCTTGGCCTCATATTTTTTAACCAACTTTTCGATGTGTGCCATTTTGGCGATGGTCGACTTGGATGCCATCTTGAAAATCTTCCTAAAATTGTTATTTTGCCTATACTAAAACTTGGCAATGCCGAGCTATGGAAAGGGGAGATTTTACCCCGAAGTCGGTTATGCGACGAGGTCTTTTTGTCAAAAAAGGGAGAGTTTTTCCAAATAAATCGGGACGTTTTCCTCATTTTTTGATCTGTTTTTCTACCTATATCAGGGAGGTCTGATTCCTTCTTAAGCGGTATTTCAGCCCTTTTTGAGCCAATTCCTTTCTTGTAAAAAGTAGAAAAAGAAGGCCTTTCTTTTGAGGTTAGTAGTTGTAGAAAAACAAAAACTGTGCTAGATTACGCGGTTTTCTTGGGTTCCTGTGGGTGGTTCAGCAGGGATTTTCTTGCAACCCAAAGAACCCTAAGTCAAGTCTATACAGAACTTTATACATATTAAACAAGCACGAGAGTGAGGAAATTTGACATGCCTCGCAAATGTCACTTTACCGGCAAAAAAGCCCAGTTCGGCAACAAAATAACGACCCGTGGTAAGGCCAAACACCTTGGCGGTGTCGGTACGAAGATTGCTGGTATTACAAAACGCAAATTCAAGCCAAATCTTAAAAAAGTTCGCGCTGTGGTCGATGGTCGGGTGAAACGTATCACCGTTAGTACCAAGGCGATACGAATGGGGCTCGTTAAAAAACCGGTCGTTCATAAGCCCTTTTCGCTTGAGAGTCACCTCAAAGATATTTCGAACGTCTAGCGTTGTCACCAGCTACAGCTCTGTGATTAACAATACTAAATACTGACCAAACAATTCAACATAAACCTTTTCAATCAAAGCATTTAGTACAATGAAAAAAGGTATCCATCCCGACTACCGGCCCGTCGTTTTTCAAGATAAAGGTGCCGGCTTTAGCTTTTTAACTCGGTCGACGATTCACACTAAAGAGACGATCCAATGGGAAGACGGCAACGAATATCCCCTCGTTAATGTCGACATTTCGAGCGCTTCTCACCCTTTCTATACCGGTCGGCAAACCCTCGTCGATACAATGGGGCGGGTCGATCGTTTCCGCAAGAAATTTGGCGGATCTTACGGTGTTAAAAAGAAGGCGACCTCCTAGCTTCACCAGAATCTTCTCTCACCCAATATCACAATTGTCCGAAGAAGCTTACTAATTAACATAACAAACACAGGCTTTTACAACACACACAAACCACAAAGCCCCTAAGGGGCTTTGTGGTTTTTTCATGCCAATTTTTATTCCATCACAGAGAAAACGTATGAAAGTGGCTATCGCACCCAATGCGAATAAAATTGGGAGAACCTATCTTCGTACTCTAAGAATTTTTTAAAATGGAAAGTCAAAGGCTAAACGATATACGCAGGGTTATAGAGTGTTTTCTCTAAAAGCTCTGGTGAGCCATCTATTTTTCCGGCCATTTCATCGTGCCAGGTTTGACTTGTCGGGAGAAGCCGTTTATCGAGTGGCCACGGCAAAAACGGCTCGTAGCCAAGATCGTCGGCCAAACGATTACTTTGCATCGTTACATTCCCGGCCCGTGGTGGGATCGGCCCTGCTTCAACCCGAAAGCACCCGATCAAGTTGTCAGGATTAAATCCACCAACAACATTCACAATTTGAGCAATCTCATAAAGGCTAAGCTTACGTTTTCCACCTGCATGATAAAGTCCCTTCAGCTCGCCCCTTGAAAGGACTTGAGAAAAAACTTTATTCATACACTCGGTATAGGTAGGGGTGCGAACTTCGTCGTAATAGAGAGTTGCCGGTTTATTCTTCTGAAAACGGGACTGAATCCAATCGATTGCGCCGGCATGACCATTGAAGCTAATTCCCATAGGGAGTGAAATCCTTAGAATCGCGGCCTCTGGCCTAGTATTCAGAATAAGGTTTTCGGCTTCGACCATCGTTTTTCCATAAATCGTCACCGGATCGGTCGGCTCATCTTCATGGTATTCACCAGATCGGTTCCCTGAGAAAACGAGGTCAATGGAAAGGTGGACAAGGCGAACACGGGGTCTTTTTTCCAGAACACCTAATAATGTCTCAATGTTTTGGACGTTAACCCGCTTGGCCATAAAGGGGTCGAGTTCACACGATTTAAGAGCACAACTACCACCACAGTTTAAAACCGCAGCAAACGAATACTTTTCGAAGAGGGCCTCCAGCTCGTCATAACTTTCGGTGTTGCACGGTTCTATTCCAGTGCCACTTAGTGGCCAATTGTCATGCCGGCGCACCCCTATTACTTGACCTGGGTATCTTTTCTGGAAATAGGCGAGCGCATTATAGCCGGCGACTCCAGCGATACCAGTCACCAGAAGGGGGAGGGGAGGTCGGCTTGTCGGCTGAAAAATCACAGATGGCTTTGCGGCGTTTTTTCATTTTAAAAAGGCTCGACTTTTTTGTGCCGGTATTTCAAAAACCGGCTGAGCCTAAAGAAGTATTATTCTCGACAACTCCCTACTACAGCAAGGCAAATTATCGACTTCTGCCCCAAAAAACACTCACAAAGATTGGGAAATCAGCACACCCCTTGGCCTACTCTAAGGCCAGCAAAGGCAGCTTTATCCTTTTGCTTTTTGATAACAGTAATGAAAAAGCATTCTCCACTCAAGATCAGAGATCATTTGGCATAGCTCTAGATCTCGCCCCTCGCCTTTGACTTCTCGCTCAACAAAATCTAAAAAAGCAAGTGGCTCCCAGGCACGCTGCTGGCTCAAAAACTTGGTATTGATTGACATGTCGCGCTCACCAGCCCACAATTTTGCTTGCAGACACAGAGAATCGTGGAACGGAAAATTCCCACAACGCTTAACCCAATAACTGGCATTCGCAAAATCGGCTTCGTGGCGATGAACAAAGCCATGCCAGTAACAACCGGCAAGTGATTTAACCCCCTCACATAAAGAATGGGCTTTGCCGACAAAATCATGGTAAAGAAAAAGACCAGCAAGGCAACATTTTGCCATATTCATATCGGCCGGTTTCTGATCGCCTAGTATCGTCTCTGGACGCAGTTTAAGTAATTTAGATCGAAAGGTATTGTTCCCACCTTTTGCGACCACCGACAACATTTTACGCCCTTTAATGAGTTCAGTGACTTCGGGGCTGTATTCACCACTCTCTACTTTGAACATGAAAAAATGAATCCTACTCGATTTGTTCTCTAACTCAGTTGCTTTTCTTTGGTGTCCTAAAATCCTGGAACCTTTCTACCTTTTCATGCCGTAGTCTCTTCAAAACAGACGTTTACCTCTGCAACAAGCTGCAAACATGAAAAAGAACTCCTCCCTGTATGTAGGTTACAAAACGAGAGGTGTCAAGTAATTTTTACCCCTCTCTTTTTTCAGATTTCCCCTAATAAAATCTATCTCAGAGCGCTGCACTTTGAAAACATGCCTGATATAATGGGGGTTACTGGCGTTGCCCTATTGGGCCTCCTCTTTACAAGCTTATCCTCTTGTTCCACCTATCAGAAATACCAGGAAATTTCTTTCCATGTCGGATGAAAAAAAACTGACCGATTCGCCCGAATCTGCTCAAAAGAAGGTAGAAACGACCTCTTCCGAAGCGATTTCTACCACCACACCTACCGAACAAAACCAACCAGCCTCTGAAAACCAAACTGGCGAAAACACTCCAGAAGAAATCTCTCAAGCGACAGTCAAAATCGGCTCTCAACGGAAAAAAGAAGAGACTTTTGCAGCCAAACAATCAGAGAAAAAAGGGTTAACAATTCCTGCTGAACAAGAAGAACCTCTTGGCGCTCTTTCTGATGATCTGGAAAAAGAGATCGAAGCTGCCCTGGGAGATGCCTCGATCGATGACCTCCTTGCTGCTGAAAAAAAGGCCTCCGAGCTGCAGCTGGAACCTGATACCAGGCATAAAGCTCAGGTCATTAAATTTGACAAAGAAAACGTCTTTGTTAACCTTGGTGGTCAAAATGAAGGATTCGTTCCTCGTAAGTATTTTGAAAAAATCCCCGCTGCCGGCGACAATATTGACGTTGTCATCAAACAATACAGCGAGAACGAACAACTCTTTGAAGTTGGCCTGCCAAATACTTCGACCGAAGTCGGTGACTGGTCTGACCTAAGAGAAGGAGTCGTCGTCGAAACGATTGTCACAGGTAGCAACACCGGCGGCCTTGAGGCTAAGGTCAACAATATTCGAGGCTTTATTCCTGCTAGTCATGTATCGATTGGTCATGTCGAAAAATTTGGCGATTACGTCGGACAGAAACTACAATGTGTCGTTTTAGAAGTTTCCGAAACAAAGAATAAACTCGTCCTTAGCCATCGTGCGATCCTTGAACGGGAGCGAGAGGTTGAGCGAACCAAGCTCATGGCTACCTTAGAGGTTGGTCAGGAACACGAGGGAGTCGTCCGGAAGCTCATGGACTTTGGCGCCTTTGTCGACATCGGCGGAACCGATGGCCTTATTCATATTAGTCAGCTCAGCTGGGACCGTATTAAGCATCCTGGTGAGGTTCTCTCTGAAGGACAAAAGGTTAAAGTTAAAATTCTAAAAATGGATCCTAATTCGGGGAAAATTAGCCTAGCCTACCGGAACGAAGGAGAAAATCCTTGGAAAGATGTCGAAGCAAAATACCCTGCTGGTTCATTGCATAATGGTACTGTAACACGGGCGACCACTTTTGGTGCCTTTGTCAAACTAGAGCCAGGTGTTGAGGGACTTGTCCACATTTCAGAACTCGCTCATCACCGCGTTTTGAAAGTGACCAATGTCGTGCAGATCAACCAAGAGGTCGAGGTCAAAGTCCTTCAGATCGATGGCGACAAACAACAAATTAGCCTCTCTATAAAAGCGGCCTCTCCTGAACCCTCCAACAAATCGAAAAAGGATGAAGTCGAAGAGGAGTATGTTGCACAAACGACAGTCAAGCCGATCGCTGGAAACCTGAAGGGGGGGATTGGGCGTGACAGTGGTGGAGACAAGTTTGGCCTGAAATGGTAGTCATACCAATTTAGGTTTTCCCACATCTATAAAAAAAAGAGACCTTTTTTAGGTCTCTTTTTTTGGTACTTACATTTAGCGTTATGTAAAACGGCCATCCCTCTAGCTAGCGCTCGGTTTGAGAGTTCCTATCACCGCCTCTTGCCAACGACTAAATCGAATACACTCTTGTTCGACAATGGCCAAGACCGATTCTTTTTCGAGTGGCTTGAGAAGGTAATCGGTCGCCCCATTTTCGATCGCTTCTGTAATACGATCCCATGTTGAATGTGCTGTCATAAAAACAACCTGTGTCCAGGCATTTCGATGTTTGGCGAATTTTAACATCTCTAGCCCATCAACTTCTGGCATTTCGATATCTGAAATTAAAACATCGCAACAGTGATTATCAATCCACTCTTTTGCATCGATAGAATTGGTGAATGTTTTAATAACAACCTTTGACTTAAAAGGGTCTTTGAGAAACGTCTCGACCAACCGGACAATACTAGGGTCGTCGTCGACAATCACTAGATTCAGTTTTCTTATAATGCGAGTCATCACTTTTCCCCAAGGAGAACGTTACATTTTAAAAGAGTCCCTTAACTTTAGGTTAAAAATGAGAGCTGCTCCTAAAAAAGGGGCGGAATTTCCCAGCACTCCTTCTTGTCCACATTTTCTATTTCCTAACATGTTACTCAGCAACCACTTAGACTGTTTCATCTCAAGCATCTGAAACAAAGACCTCTCTAGCCGGCATTCCCTATTTTCGCTACAATCTTCCTAGGCAGAAACCTATCCACTTCATAGAAGTAAGAAAATGGCTCTACTGAATCTTCGGCTGGTCTCTCTTAGCTTGATCGTATTGATCTTTTGGTTTCCACAATCGGTATTCCCGCAGGCCCCAGAACTAGCCCCGCCTCTTTCCGGTCATATCCCACCTTGGCCAGCAACGATGTTAGCCGATGCACAAATAAATTCAGTCTATTTTCATGATTTTGACCGTGGATGGGCCGTTGGCGAACGAGGTACTATTCGAACGACCGAAAATGGTGGCCAGACATGGACTTGGCAGAAATCACCTGTTGGATGTTCTCTTCATTCAATTTTTTTTATTAACGAAACGACTGGGTGGATTGTCGGTGGTACTATCGATCCTTATACACATCAATCTGCCGGAATTCTTTTCACAACGACTAATGGTGGGCGGACCTGGACTCAACAAGCAACCTCACTCCCAAACCTTACTAAGGTTAAGTTCTTTAATACAAAACAAGGTTTTGTCATCGGCGAAAGCTCCCCTTATTTTCCAAGTAGTGGTCTTTATCTTACCAACGATGGCGGTAAAAGCTGGCAACCTCTTTCAGCCCCTAAAGCGAAAGAGTGGGTAGCCGCCGATTTTAGCACACTACAAAACGGTGCCATGGGGAGCCCCAAAGGTACAGTTCATGCCCTTGCGAATGGTCGCCAGATCAATGCCCAAACGCCCGAGCGATCACCTCAAAAGATCGTCGATATTCAGCTAGAAACAGACGGCAACGGTTGGATGCTCGGCGAAGACTGCCAGCTCCTGTTTACGACCGACCATGGACAATCATGGCAAACACGTCAAACAACCTTTCCTCCTCTCTTTCAAAAAAACTTCCGTGCAACAACATTCTTTTCTCAAGGGAACCACCTTTGGATTGCAGGAAATCCCGGAAGTCTTATTCTTTATTCGGCCGACTACGGCCTCACCTGGGAGCCCGTTTCAACCGACACAACGGCTCCTCTTACCGACCTTTTTTTCATCGATGAAAATCGTGGCTGGGCTGTCGGGAATCTGGGGACGATATTAGCAACCCGTGACGGTGGTAAGACGTGGCGTGTTCAAGAACAAGGTGGACAAAGGCTCGCCCTCCTTGGCCTCTTTTGCCAAACCGACCAGATTCCTTTCGAGTTATTTGTCGATGCCTCGGGTAACCACGGCTACCGCTCTTATATAGAAATCCTTTCTCAAAATTCCCATATAGACCATACCGAGAAGACAGGATTTCAGTCTTCACTTGCCAAGCGACTTGCCAAAGGTGCTACCTACCTCGGAACCGCAGGTGGCCACCTTGAAATTCGCCCTGCCCCAAACACTCCTTCCCAGAATGACGCTGGCAGCCACCTTTTTGATACGTTAGAAGAATATCTCGTCCTCCAAATTCGTAAATGGAAACCCTCCGTCCTATTAACAAATAAAATTGATGTTAACCACCCCAATAGTCCAGAGACGGTCTTTGGCAAGAAGGTCCTCGCTGCGGCGGAGAAAGCGGCCAATTCGTCCTACTACCCA
>JALCBQ010000205.1 GCA_028066335.1 Pirellulaceae bacterium | reverse complement strand
GGGGGAACCGAACGATCGTCTCGCTTTTGTGTCATCCATTGTAACCTTGGCCTCGCCCTTTTTCTCGCCGTGCTATTCAGTTTGCTTTTCCTTTTTCTCTCCTTCTTCTTTCTTCTCATCCTCTTTTTTTGCAGCTTTCACTCGATAAGCAATCCATGAAGGCCCCTCTTTTGAAAGAGTAAATGAAGAGACGTTATCGGCAAGAACCCGACGTGCCGAGCCATCGATTTTGTTAGCCGATGGCAAAAGATGGTCAAGTGAGATCATTACAAGTTGTTTTTTGGTCTCAGGTTTCTTCTTTTCGTCCTTTTTTTTCTCCTCTTTCTTTTCTTCTTGTGGCTCGTTATTTTCCTTTTTCGGTTCTTCTTGAGCAACCTCCTCTTTTTTTAGTTCGAGAGTTTCGAGGAATACCAGACGGTTCCCACGGTAGAACTGGAGATTTGACCCTTTTTCAAGCTCGATCGGACTAGAACTATCTCTGTTTTTTACGAAGAGGCGGGGGTCACCTTTTCCGGGACGGAGGGTATAGAAGAGCCAGTTCCCATCGTCGGAGAGTTTCTGTCCCTGGATTCGATTCCATCGATCGTAACTTTCATGATCTAGGGGGCGTTTTACAACTTCGGTCGGTTTAGGAGCGACCTGCGCTCCCTCTCCTTTTTCTTGCGCAGAAAGTAAAAACGGGGAGAAAAGTAGAGTCGAAAAAAATGGCATAACGGCCAAAATGCGACCTCGTATCAATCTGTTGGTAAACCAATTCTTCATAATTTGAAATTCCTTAGAGCAGAAAAAAGGAAAAGCCCAATCGAGGGGCCATTGGAGAAGTATAGAAGATTACAAAGATATTTATTAGCAGTCTCTTGTGTATCGGAAGGAAAGGAGATGCTCTATACAGAGAGACGTTCTGTACGTAGTAAAAGCGCATCCCGTTTTTTGGTGGGGAAGGTACCAGCGTGTGAGGCCCGCAGTACGCAGGTCACACGTACGAAATACCATTCTAAATAAAATAAAATCAACTACAAAAGGGTTTTTTTAGTTATTTTTGTTTTGGTGTAAAAAACAAACTGGCTTGGTATGTATCGTGGGGAAGAAAAAATCTTCTTTTTTCTCAGATAGATTTTTCGGGAATTGAATTGCTTTTGATCATCAATTCAATATATTGGGGCGTACCGTTCTATTGTTGGTAAAAATCGGCCAAAAAATTTATGGACCGATCCGTTAATGACTAAAGGAATTTTGCATGTTGTGCCTACTTGTTCGACCTCAGTTTACGAAAAACATTGTCGCCTTTTCGTTCATGTTGATAACGACTATCCTTGCCGCCCCACTCTGGGCGCAAGGGGATTCGACTACCAAAGATCGACTCATTCAAGATTTTCGCTGGCGTAACATAGGCCCATCGAATATGAGTGGCCGTATAACCGATGTCGAATCTTACGATGACGATTTTGCAACGGTTTACCTTGCTGCGGCTTCGGGTGGGGTTTGGAAGACGGTTAACGCCGGGACGACCTGGACTCCAATTTTTGAACAATATGGAGTCGCCTCTATGGGTGATCTTGCCGTTTCGCAGAAAGACAAAGACCTTCTCTGGGTTGGAACGGGTGAACCGAATAACCGAAACAGTGTTGCATGGGGAAATGGTGTCTACAAATCGACCGATGGTGGAAAGTCATTCCGCCATATGGGCCTTGCCTCGACACACCAAATTTCTCGAATCAAAGTCCACCCTACTAATCCTGAAATTGTCTATGTTGCCGCAATCGGACACTTGTGGGGGTTCTCGGGGGAACGTGGCCTTTTCAAAACGGTTGATGGTGGCGAAACATGGGAAAAGCTTTCGGGAGGATTGCCGACTCACAATAAAATTGGGGTAACCGATCTTGCCATGGACCCCAAAAATCCAGACACACTCTATGCCTGCATGTATCAGCGTAAACGGACTTCCTACCGTTACGATGGTGGTTCAGAGGATAGTGGGATTTACAAATCGACCGATGGTGGCGCTACATGGCGCAAACTTTCCAAAGGGCTCCCAACAGGGCCAATGGGTCGTATTGGTATCGATATTTATGCAAAAGATCCAAACATTTTAGTTGCACTTGTAGAGACAGAGCTCGATCCAAACGATCCCCTCTATCCTGGTGAGTGGGGAACGGTTCGTGGTGCAACGAATAGTTCGCTAGAAAAACCACTTTCGGGAGTTTATCGTTCAGAAGATGGCGGTGAAAGTTGGAAATATATCAATACACATAACAACCGCGCCTTCTATTTCAGCCAAATTCGAATTAACCCTAGCGACGATCAACGGGTCTATGTTATGACCCAGTCGTTTAAATATTCGACCGACGGTGGCCATACTCTGAAAAATGGTGGTGGTGGTATTCATGTCGACTACCACGCAATGTGGATTGATCCGACAAACCCTGATCGATACTATGTTGGTAACGATGGTGGGCTTGCTCTTACTCATGACCATGGCAAAACGTATATCGGCATGAACAGTTTCTCGATTTGCCAATTCTATGCCATCGGTGTCGATATGAGAAAACCGTATTACGTCTATGGTGGCCTACAAGATAATGGAACTTGGGGTGGCCCCAGCAATAGCCGGAACCGATCGGGTATTTTCCACCAAGACTGGT
>JALCBQ010000019.1 GCA_028066335.1 Pirellulaceae bacterium | reverse complement strand
GTTTAGCACCTACCGCTACCGTACGATTGGCCCCTATCGAGCCGGCCGTTCAGATGCGGTCGTGGGGGTTGAAGGCAACCCCAGGCTTTACTATTTCGGTGCGACAGGTGGAGGTGTCTGGAAGACCGAAAACAGTGGCCACACCTGGAGTAACATCTCTGATGGGTATTTTGGAGGGTCAATTGGTGCGATTGCAGTGAGCAAATCAGACAAGAATACCCTGTATGTTGGGGGGGGCGAGAAAACAATTCGTGGGAATGTTTCTCACGGAAGTGGCATGTGGAAAAGTGAAGATGGGGGAAGCACCTGGGTTTCGATAGGTCTTGAAGATAGTCGACATATTTCACGTATCCGTATTCATCCCGAAAATCCGTCCGTTGTATATGTTGCCGCGATGGGCCATCTCTTTGGACCCAATGAAGAGCGTGGTGTCTTTCGAACGCTAGATGGTGGTAAAACGTGGAAACGTGTCCTCTTTGTTAATGACGAAGCCGGTGCTGTTGACCTCATTTTAGATCCAAACAATCCCCGAATTATCTATGCCTCCTTGTGGAAAGTAAAAAGGACTCCGTATAGTCTCGAAAGTGGTGGAGAGGGCTCGGGATTATGGAAAAGTACCGATGGTGGAGATACATGGAAAGAGATCACTGATAACCCTGGTCTACCCCAGGGACCCATTGGAATTATTGGAGTCACGGTTTCTCCTGTAAACTCTCAGAGATTATGGGCAAGTATTGAGGCTAAAGAAGGGGGTATTTTTCGCTCTGACAATGGTGGTGAAAGCTGGGAGCGGATCAATGAGGACCGCAATTTACGTCAGCGGGCGTGGTATTACTCAAGAATTTATGCCGGACCAAAAAATATTGACGAAGTTTATGTGCTCAATGTCGGTTTTTGGCGTTCAAAAGATGGCGGAAAGACATTTTCTTCTCAGAGAACTCCTCATGGTGACCACCATGATTTATGGATCGATCCCCAAGACCCACAGAGGATGGCTATTGCAGACGACGGTGGTGCTCAAATATCGTTTGACCGCGGAATAAACTGGTCGAGTGCGTATAACCAGCCGACGGCCCAATTTTATCGTGTGACTACAGACGACCATTTTCCCTATAGAATTTATGGCGCGCAGCAAGACAATTCTACTGTGAGAATTTTATCGAGGTCAAACGGACGTAGTATCACAGATGCCGACTGGGAATCGACGGCTGGTGGCGAAAGTGGCCATATCGCGATTGATCCGAGAAATAACGAAGTCGTCTTTGGCGGCTCTTACGGTGGTTTACTCACTCGCCTTGATCACCGTACTGGTGAGCGGAGAAACATCACCGTTTGGCCAGATAACCCCATGGGACATGGCGCTATCGATTACAAATATCGTTTCCAATGGAACTTCCCAATTTTCTTTTCTCCACATGACCCAACAGTTCTTTACACGTCAGCAAACGTCCTCTTTAAATCGACCAATGAAGGGCAATCTTGGGAACAGATTAGCCCTGACTTAACCCGTAACGACCCTTTGCGTTTACAGTCATCAGGTGGTCCCATTACTAAAGACAACACTGGTGTTGAGTACTACTGCACAATTTTTGCGGCGATCGAGTCACCACATGAGCAAGGGGTACTATGGACAGGGTCTGATGACGGTTTGATCCATATTAGCCGCAATGGTGGCAAAAACTGGGAGAATGTCACACCTCCCGATCTACCTGAATGGTCTCAGATCAACAGTATCGAAGCCCACCCTACCGAAAAGGGCGGACTCTATGTCGCTGCAACTCGGTACAAATCTGATGACCTCAAGCCCTATCTTTACAAGACTCTTGATTATGGGAAAACCTGGACAAAAATTACAAAAGGTATCGATCGTAAACATTTTACACGTGTCGTTAGGGCCGACCCCGGTCGGAAAGGCCTTCTATATGCCGGTACAGAGAATGGAATCTATATTTCGTTTAACGATGGAGTTTCCTGGAAGCCATTTCAGCTTAATTTACCTATTGTTCCCATTACAGATTTAGTGATTAAAAATGACGATTTAGTCGTTGCAACTCAGGGGAGATCGTTTTGGGTTCTCGACGATCTGACATTGCTACACCAGCTTGATTCACGAATTTTGGAAACAGAGAGTCATTTTTTCAAACCTCGTTCCACCTACCGTATAGCGGGTGGAAGTGGAACTAGGGGAGGTACCGAAACGGCAGGCCAAAATGCCCAAGCTGGTGTCGTGTTACAATTTTATCTCAGTGAACCGAGTGCCAAAAAAGATATTCGTCTGGAAATTCGTAACGATAAGAAGGAGCTCATTAAAACCGTTACCAAGGATAGGTTAAGGGTTCAGCAAGGGATGAATCGATATGTCTGGGATATGCGACATTCGGGTGCCGATTCGTTCCCGGGCATGGTTCTTTGGGGTGGTGGTACACAAGGGCCCCTTACTGTACCAGGCTCTTACACAGCGACCCTGTATGCTGGCGAGAACGAACATCAGGTTCCTTGTGAGATTTTGGCCGACCCACGATCGAACGCAACAAAGGAGGATTATCAGGCTCAGTTCGATTTTCTGATTTCTATTCGTGACAAATTGACAGAGACTCATCAAGCTATCATCTCAATTCGCGAAGTAAGAAGCCAGATCAATTCAGTGTTGGCACGCCTTCCAGAGGATGAGTCCAATGCCTACAAAGACCTAAAGGAAAAGGCTGCGAAAATTCTGGCCGAGGTAAAGGAGATCGAAGAATCGCTGTACCAAACCAAAAATCGTAGCGCACAAGATCCACTCAACTTTCCTATCCGTCTTAATAATAAATTGGCAAACCTGGTAGGTGTGGTCAGTACAGGGAACTGGCGTCCTACCGATCAGGCAGTTGCAGTGAAAAATATGTTAACGAAAGAGATTGATCTCCAACTTAGTCAACTAAAAGTCATTCTCGGCAAAGAGATTGCTGATTTTAACACTGCCGTTTCAAACGCCAAAATTCCTGCGATCGTCATTAAGAAAAAGAAGGAGTAAACCTTAGAGGCGTCGATTTTTCAAGAAGGTCTTATAAACCTGACGACTAAAAATGGGGAAGTTCCAGTCAACAGGGGCGCTGTCGTTCTACTGGCCTCACTGTTTACTGAAGCTGCAAATGTCAGGTCTGGTGGATCAACATGTGGATCAACATGTGGATCAACATGGGATCAACATGGTGATTTGGAAGATACGTAACCTAATACGTAACCTGGAGAATACCGAAAGAGGCCCACAAACCCTTTCGGTATTCCCTTGCGGCATGCTCGGAAATGATAAAGGGTATTCATAAGACTCTATTCTGACGCTCGTAATCGTTCTGGTGTATATTCTCTATTCTTGTCAATCGGCTACAGGTAGCCAGAAGTGGGTGCCCCAACCTTCCCTTTTCGACGATCGTTTCATGTTGATCGGCGGCGTGCCAGGTTCTTCTATTGATGTTTGGGGGGGACAGTCAAGGTCTCAGGGGATCAAGGTTAGGCTTTAAGGCTAGGATTGTTCTAGACCAAGAACAAAAAAATGCTCCAACGGAAAAACCATTGGAGCATTGACTAGTTAGGTAAATCAAAAAACCGTAAAGTGCTTTACAAGTGTCCACGCAGTTGTTGTTTACAATGATTGCCTAAGCGACACTATCTCGCTCTTTCAAAATCAATGATGTCAATCGGCGAGGGGTTTGAAACGAGGTTTAGGTTTCTTCAGACTCTTCGGCAGAGGACTCGCCTTCAGAGTCAGAGGCTTCTGGGGTAGGATCCTCAGGAGCAGGGGTTTCAGGAGTAGTCGCCTCGGCAGTGGCTTTGGTATCTGTAGCCGATTCTTCTTCAGGCGATTCGATAAGTGGTCCACCACCACCGAGTCCCCCTTTGAGGTTTTCGGTATCTGGGGCCTCTTCAGAGGCTTGGGCCTCTTGCTCCTCAGTCCATCCAACCCGCTTTTTGGAAAGGCCGATTTTTCGGTCTTCGGTGTCGACGCGTAAAATTTTGACCTCGATATCTTCGCCAACTTTAACGACGTCTTCGGGGTTTTCAACTTTGTGGTCGGCGAGTTCCGAAATGTGGAGAAGCCCTTCAAGACCTGCTTCAAGACTCACAAAGACACCAAAGTTGGTCACTTTGGTTACTTTACCCGTAACGACCTTATTGGGCTGGTACCGCTCTGGAATGTCAGTAGCCCAAGGATCACCTTCGAGTTGTTTTAGCCCTAAAGCGATACGACGACGCTCCTTATCGACCGAAATGACCTTGCATTCGATCTCTTGCCCTTTATCCAGCATCTCACTCGGGTGGCTGATTTTACGAGTCCAGCTCATGTCAGAGACATGCAACAGTCCGTCGATTCCTTCTTCGAGTTCGATAAAGGCACCATAGTTAGTAATGTTGCGGACTCTCCCTTTGATCATGCTATTTTCTGGATAGCGTTGATCGATATCTTCCCATGGGTTTTTCTGAGTCTGCTTCATACCGAGAGAGAGTTGTTGAGCGCTGGCATCGATATTAAGAATCGAGACCTCGACTTCGTCACCAATTTGAACCATTTCATTGGGGTGTGAAATACGTTTGGTCCACGACATTTCACTAATGTGTACAAGCCCCTCGATACCGGCCTCGATTTTGACAAAAGCTCCATAGCTCATGACATTGACAACAGAACCTTTGGTTACAGTGCCAACAGAATATTTTTCGTCGACCCCTTCCCACGGGTTGTCGTCTTTTTGTTTCATGCCAAGGGCGATTTTTTCTTTCTCGAGATCGATTTCGAGAATCATCACTTCGACCTCCTGGTCCATTTCAACCATTTGTGAAGGATGGTTAATTCGCTCCCAGCTCATGTCGGTAATGTGCAGAAGACCATCGATACCACCGAGGTCGACAAAGGCACCAAAGTCGGCGATATTTTTGACAATACCCTTGGTAACCTGACCGACGCTGAGATCTTGAAGGATCTGTTCGCGATCTTTTTGGCGCTGTTTTTCAATAAGAGAACGACGGCTAACGACGATGTTACGACGTTCTTCGTCAATTTTGAGGACTTCACAATCGACATCTTGTCCGATGTAGTCTGCAATGTCGTTGGGACGCCGAATATCGACCTGGCTAGCAGGCAAGAAGACGTTGACCCCAATATCGACGAGGAGGCCCCCTTTGATTTTTCGAAGAACCTTCCCCGTGACGGTTTGGCCTTCTTCGATTTTGTCCATCATTTTTTGCCAGTCAAGGATTCGTTCTGCTTTTCGCTTGCTGACTTTGATCATTCCATGGGGATCATCAACGGTACCGTTGTTGTCTTCCATGTCTTCGATGAGGACAGAGAGGGTATCGCCCGGGTTGGGAAGCTCTTCTCCCTCTTCCCATTCGTTTCGCAGAACAGAGGCTTCACTTTTAAAGCCGACATCGACCAAGACTGCATGATCGTCAATTCGCAGAACCTTGGCATCGACAATGTTGTTTATAACAAAATCTGGTTGATCAACCAGATTTGAGGACCAATCCTCGTTTTGATCTTCTACTTCTTTATAAAGGTTATCTAGACCTTCCAGCTCTTGGAGGAAGGCTGCATCACTTTCAAGTTCACGAATAAGGTTACGATCAACCATAGTAAAGAAAAATCCTTCGTCTCTTATCAATCGACTCGCGGAAAAGCGACAAAAAAAGACACAATAAAAAATAAAAAAGGGAGGAACCCAAAACGCTAACCCACCGCCAGGCCAGACGACAAAACGTGCCATTGTAACGAAAAGAGCAAAGTCTAACAAGGAACGATTTTCCGCAACTTTTCGCTTTTATTCGTTTAATCAACAGAGAAGCACAACCTGTCCGAGATTGCCTACACTGCCAAAAAGGGAGGCCATCTAGGAACTGACCGTTTTACGACATTTTTCAAAGCACTCTTGGATGCGGCTAGCTAGCTCGGCAGTGAGCTCTTCATCAGAGAGGTTTTCATATTCGCTCGATTCAATCGGCCTACCATAACAGATACAAACTTGTGCCAGACGGTGCGGGAGTTTTTCGTGACGTGGCCAGATTGTAAAAGGGCCGTCGATACCTGCCGGTATAAGAGGGGTTTTTGCTCGGCGTGCTAATGTACAAAAACCCGTTTTTAGTGGTAAAAGTTCGCCGTCACTGGAACGAGTCCCTTCGGGAAAAATAAGGACGAGCTCTTTCTCCTTGAGACGTTTAAGGGTGGTTTTGATCCCTTGTAGTCCCATTCCATCTCGATCGATAGGGATAGCGTTGTGCATCGGGATAATCTCCTTGAGAATGGGGACCTCAAAGAGGGTTTTTCTTGCCAAATAGTTCAGCCGATAGGGCGAGGCCAGGCCATAGAGGATTGGGTCTAAAAAGCTCTGATGATTTCCACAGATGAGGCCACCTGACGACGAAGGGATGTTACGTGTCCCAAAGAGACGTAATCGCAGAAAGTTGAGGCTAATAAATCGACTAATTATATAGGTTGTATTGTAGGCTAAGCGATGGGTTAAGGGAGGAAGGGCCATAGATGAAATATGTCTTCATAAAGTCAGTAGGGAACAAGTTGGAAAAGAAACAGTTGTAGCAATCCCGAGGATTTTTACCGAGCGAGGGCGATCGTTATCGGGTCTACTCGTTTAAGATAATGGTAAGTTTCATAGGTGTTACGGGTTTGTTGTTGATTTTTGGTTTCTCTCTTTTTGTTTGGAGACGATTTCCAGTAGTTTCTCAAACGTTTCCTCTTCCGTTAAGTTACTACTGTCGACAATATTCGCCCCTTTAGCCGGATAGAGTCGTCCATATTCACGCGTTTCATCTTCGGTGTCTCGCTTTTCCTGCTCGGCCAAGATCGTTGCAAAATCGGCCTCGATATGGCGGTCTTTTAACTGGCGGTATCGCCTTTTTGCACGCTCTTTAGGGGTCGCTGTTAAGAAGATTTTACACTCGGCCTGGGGGAAAATGAGTGTCCCCTGATCTCGTCCTTCCGTGACAAGGTCGCCTTTGGCTGTGCCGATTTCCCGTTGTTTTTGGCCTAAAATTTCCCTAACAGTTCGGTTGTTGGCTGCGTACTGTGTTTTAGCAGTCGTATCCGGACTCCGAAGATCAGAGGTAACGACTTCTTGAGCAAAATAATCTTTATGAGACAGGATAACCTCCTGTCCCGAAAAATCGATCGTCAGCTCCCTGGCGAGTTGGGCTAGCTCCTCGGGGATATCCCACGCGACATTAGCTCGGATACCTACCAAAGCGACCGAGCGATACATAGCACCTGTATCTAGAAATGTAAACCGGAGTTCCTCGGCCAGACGTCTTGCAAGGGTACTTTTACCGACACCCGCGGGCCCATCAATCGTTATTATCATATGCCCTATTGTACCTGTTGCCCTTTCAACATGCTTTTCCTTTTTTTCGTTAACACAAATTAAGAGTCTTTTTACAGCTCGTACCGTTTTGAGATCATAGCCTCAGGTTAGAAGAAGAATGTCAAATAGAAGAGGTCATGGGGATAGGTGTGAAAAAAAAGCTTTCCCTTTTCGGCTACTGTCTGGCGGTCGTCGCCGTGCGGTTGCCGAAAGAGGTTTCGTTTTTCTCCCTCAGTGATTGGTAGAAATGTCTCTAGTGATGCTTTTGTATACTTGCCTTCTCGCTCCTGACAGAGAACTTCAAATCCGAGGAGCTTTCGATTTCCCTTCCCTTCTGCAGATGTTTCCTCAAAAAGTGGCTGCCATTTCAAAAACTGGAGGTTCGCGACATTCAGGTGAAAAAAGTAACCGCGATCGGCGATTCTACGGACGACTTCGTCGTTGAGGTCGCCGTAGAGTTTTGTTGAGAGAGGATCTCTAAAGAGGAGAGGTTCGCTATGCCACGGGTATTTGAGCCCGTACCCTATTGCTAGTCGGAATCGGTAAGTTCCGTTGGGAGCGGGGAGTAACATAGTTTCGAGCTGAGTTTCTGTACGGCGTCGATGTGCCGGCATACCACCACTGAAAAGAGTGATCGATTCGTCGGCTCTAACTAAGTGCAGGTAGTTATTCGCATAGAGATAATCTCCCTGACAAGCTTCAAACTGTGTTTGTGAGTTTGCGATAAAGAGTTTAAAATCGTTCTGTCCCCAGGCAAAGGAGGAAGCAAAGTAGTTTTGCCAATGCGTTTCAGGAAGTCCAACCTTTGGTATTAAATCGCCTTCAATTTTTAAAAGACGGCTACCACGATTCAGCGAAAAAGTCTGGGTAAAGTCGGCGATCGTCTTTTCTTGAAATGAGAGTTCGCCCTCGAATCGAATCTGGGCAGAGTGAGGGGTGTTCTTCAGTACGGTCTCTTTACGAAGGACCATCGAGGTGTAACATTCTTCTTCGAAAGAAAGGTCGGCTGAGGTGGGGAAAGGTGACATTTCACGTTCCCTATTCTTCTCAAAGAGGTGGGCGAGTCCTCGGTTGTTAAAATAGGTAAGGCGTTGAGAGAGAAGGTTTTGGCGTCGACCACGTGGTAAAAACGAGCTTAGAAGACCACTCTTTTCCTCAAACGTTGCGGTGAAATATTCATTGGCGAGTGAGCGGCCCGACCAGACTTTGTTCGGCTTTGATTTGGTAACAGGGCGAGGAGTTTTTTGAGTTACCTTCTTGTTGTGTTTAGGACTTTCCACCGCCTGATTGGGAAGGAGGAGTTGGTATCCCCACCCAGGAAGGTCGACTAGTAACAAGTTCCTGGCCTCAATGTTATCTTCCTCTTTTACTTGCGGAAAATTCTGGTTTTCGGGTGATACCTCTGAGGAAGGTAGATGAGGCAGGTCAAGGTTATCGATTTGAGAATAGTGGGAACTCGACGGGGTGACTCCAAATGACGTTGCCGTTTGATGGCGTGCTGGAGCGGAGAGGGTGTTGATGAGGAGAATAGCGACCGATGAAAGAGAGCGATTCTCACTCTCACCCTGAGGAACCTCGGGGGGATCTGAAGAGAGATTGCCCTTTGTAAGGACTTGGGCGATTTGGGAGATTAGAACCGATCTCTGCTGAGTAAATTCAAGAGAGAGGTCGGCCGCGGAGACATTTTCTTGAGATTTTGGTGAAAAATCGGTCTGAAATTGAGAATCTGAGGTAGAAATTGGTGAAAATGAGGTCGTTTTCCTACTTGTATCAGGGGGTGACTCTTTCCCCTGACAGGGCTGATTTGAAGCTGATTTGCCGAAGGATTTTTCAAGCAGGTAGGCCAAAGCAGTCAGGTAGGAGAGCTCCCTGGTTTCATGGTAGTTCTCCCAGTAATTGCAGTGGTCAATCGTCAGTAAATCCTTTATTGGTATTGGTTTACGAGAAGTTGCAAGGTTCCATTGAGGTAGTGTCGTCCACTCATTTTGCATGCCAAGGTCGATATCATTGAAGAAATCTTCGAACTTGTTCCACTGACCAAAGGTCGATGTGTGGTTCATAGCTATTGATAAGTCCTTTAGCCATGGTGACTTATGTCCATAAACACGAGCCAGAAAGAGAGCTGGTGGGTACTCCATATCCAGAAGGTTTCCGAGGGTGACCCCTAGCTTTAGAAAGGTCTGGCTATTGAGCGAATCATGGAGAATCGGTCTGTAAAGGGTGACATTACCCCCTTGGGTTTCTATAGTTTGTGAGTAGGCGTGGTTCTGGTTCGGTGATCCTGAGGTCATAAAGTCAAAAATATAATCGACTGAGGTGTCAGCAAGTCCTTTTATAAAAAGAGGATGGGGGTCCCCTGCGCTCATAAGAAATGTCGGACTGCCCGTTGTACTGGCCTTGATACCTGAAAAAACGTCAGACAGGTCGACAGGAGACAGAAACTGGTTAAGGGGGGAAAAACTCTCCGTAGTATACTCACTGATATCGGTAGAAGGAGCAAGGCGATGTAACTGACTTTTTTGGCTGTGGGTAAGAGCGAAGTTGTTTTTGGGAAAAAGGTTATGGAGTTTTGATTCGGCCTGGACTGTTTCTTCGGTAAGGTCAGATAGCGAAAAAGAGGTTTCGAATATTTGGGCAATTTCAGGAAAGTAGTGTTCCTTTGTTTCGCTGAGGAGATCAAACCCTTTTTGAAGAGAATTAGCCGTTTGACGGGCCTCTTTTTTTGCAAAGCTTTGGGCAGCAGTTATGAGGTATTCTGAGAAGATAGATTCGTCTAAATCGTTGTTATACCTTAACTTCCAGAGCATAATCTGGATTTGATAGTAGGTGAACCCCAAGGCGAAAAACTGGTCGATGAGAGGGGCTTCGGGTGAATCAATTGGGGCAGGGATAATGGAGAATTCAGCAAGAATTTTCCATCGATTCACTTGGTTGGCTACCCTCTGATACGAGAGGGCATAGTCGGCTATCGCTTGGTCGAAGAGTCCCCTCTCTTCGTAAGGGATAACGACCCGACTCCCTTCGTTAGGTGGTGGTTCGTCAATGCCATGGAGGCGGGGGGTATGGTCGCTATCTTTAAGGAGAAAGGGGTGCCACAGAGCGAGCCAACTTTCCAAAAAGCTAGCCGCTTCCCTTTTGGTACGGGTCGTTGAGAGCTCTTCAAAATAGGAGGTCTCAGAGAGAAGGTATAGACTTTTAAAAGAGGGCATTATGGTCGAATAAACGGTAAAGTGCTTGTTGAAAAGGCTTGCGTTGAAAAAACGGTATTAACACTCTATTGTAAAGTTTCGCTGCCGATATGGCGAGAGGCAAAGTAGGGAGGGTGTATCCGTTACAGCTTTCTGGAGCTCCGTTGGGAGCGACAAAGGTCGTCATTGAAAGTAAACATAACATCTAAAGGAAAATACTATTTTTTACTCGCTATACGGTCGCCAAATAATTGACAAGTTGTAATACTTTTCGGTAGATTGAAAGGAGTCGTTTGACCACTTTTTAATTAGTCGGTTAATCTTGGTAGTCTTACTAGTGGGTAGGGAGATTCGGGAAGTGTGAAGGGAATTGCCTCCTTTCTTCGCTGAATTCTCGATTTTTATAGATAATTTAGGCAAAATTTCAACTATCATAAGGGCGTATACCTTAACTTTGCTTGTAGTTGTTTGAATATAATTTTGGTTGAGACCGAAAGAGGACTGTGAATGGCTCGCACGAAAGCTGTATGGGGAATCGACATTGGTCAATGCGCATTGAAGGCTTTGCGCTGTACTAAGTCGCCTGAGGGAAAAATAGAGATCGCTGCTTTTGATTTTATTGAGTACCCCAAAATATTAAGTCAGCCTGAAGCCGATCGAGAGGCCCTTATTCAGGATGCATTGACACAGTTTCTTGAGAGAAACAGCCTAAAAGGGGACAGGGTGATCGTTTCAGTCCCCGGGCAAAGTGGACTTTCTAAAATCGTTACCTTGCCGACAGTCGACAAGAAAAAATTCGCTCAAATGGTTCAATATGAGGCGAAGCAGCAAATCCCGTTTGAGCTTGATGAGGTCGTTTGGGACTACCAGCCGATTGCCGAACAACAAGAAGAAGGGATTTCCGAAACAGAAGTCGGTTTCTTTGCGATCAAACGTGATCAAGCTTACCGTGAACTCTCCCCCTTTCTCAACGCGAATATTGAAGTCGATGCGATCCAACTAGCGCCGTTAGGAATTTATAATTTCGCCGCTTATGACCTTTTTGATCACGATTTAGATGCTCCCTCAAACAAAGGAGAAGGGGAGGATCAAGAGCAGGTCGTTCAAGAGGAACGGCCGTGGGATGTCATTATTTCGGTTGGTACCGATACTTCGGATATCGTAGCCACAAATGGTAAACACATTTGGCAGCGAAACATGCCCCTAGGTGGTGGCCACTTTACCAAACATTTAACCAAATCGTTGAAGTTGACTTTTGCCAAGGCAGAGCATCTCAAACGGAATGTTGAAAAATCGGAAAATCCACGAGCCGTTGTGCAGGCAATGCGTCCAGTCTATAACGATTTAAAGGTCCAAATTCAGCGATCTCTTGATTTCTTTTTGCGACTTTATAAGAGTGCTAAAATTCGTAAGATTACCTTGTTGGGTAATGCGGTTAAGCTTCCTGGCTTGCAACAGTATTTGGAAAACAGCTTAAAGATTGCTACCGACAAACTAGGGACATTCAAGCACGTTGAGAATAACTCGGTCCTGGCTGAGCCCGTTCTCAAAGAGAACTTGCTTTCTTTTTCGGTCTGTTATGGTCTCGTTGCCCAGGAGCTCGGTTTTGGACGTATAGATACGAATCTAATGCCCCAAGAAGTAATTACCGAGCGGATTGTTACGGCGAAAAAACCGTGGGCAATCGTCGGTTTGGCCGCGACTCTTGTTTTTAGCTTTGTTAGTTTCGGCATGGGATATAATGCGGCGAATAAGGTGTCGGACGAGGTATGGGGTAGTGCTATTCAAAAAATGGGCAGCGCTAGCAACAAAAGCAAAAAAAATCTGGGTGATTCAGAGGCTCAGGACAAGGTCATTGAAAACCTGAAAGAAATGAAAGAAGATATCGCCGCTTCGTTCGAACGCCAGCTTTTGTGGGCCGAACTTTTTAAGGTAGTTCGAGAGGCGACCCCGACCGACCCCAACCGCGTTGATGGAACGGTCCCGACTCCGGAGGAGCTCCCTTTTGCTAAGCGGCCTGAGATTTATATTGAGAACGTAGAGACTCAGTATTTTGAAAAAGTGACTGACTGGTACAACGCCGACATTAAGAAAAAACATGAGGAGACGTTTCCTGAACCTGTTGGCGATAATGACGAAGCGGATGGCCCAAAAGATTCTAAAGAAGAACCACTGACTGGAGACGGATGGGTAATCGAGTTAACGGGCCACCATTTCCATAACGAAGATGTCACCAATCGTAGTTTGGACTATCTTCGCAAAACACTTTTAACAAACCTGTCTGAAGGCTCTACTGAGCTACCAGACCTTGAGGGTAACCTTCAATCTTATACGATGAAAGAGTTGGGGATTTCCCACGTGACGCTAGTTGACGACACAGGAAGGGTTGTCCCTGACCATACGATTGAAGAGGGAGCTCAAATTTCGGCCAGACGCCAAGGTAGTGGAAGTGCTGCCGGGAAAGGTGGTGGTGCAGCAGGTGGCGGCGCTGCGGGTGGTGGTGCAGCAGGTGGTGGAGCTAGTGGGGCTGAGCTTCAAATGCTAAACGAGATGCGTCAACAGCTGCAGCAAAGTACAGAAGAGGGAGAAGAAAAGAAAGTCTATAAAGTTCCATACTACGGATTTACCATTCAGTTTTTGTGGCAGCCGAAACCACTTTCGGAAAGAGCGAAAGCAAAGGAAGAGGCTGAAAAAGTCGTTGAAGCAGATTCAGCAAATGGAAATGAAGGATAGATTCTGCCTGGATTTATAGAATGTTTTCATGTTTGTATTGTTGTCCGGAGTACGTGTAGGATCGCAACTTCCATTTTGGTAGCTTTTTTTAGAAGTGTTGCCAAGCAAGGAAAGTAAAGCCAGTGAGTATTTCCTCGACAAGTTGATCGATTATTTTTGATTGTTACGGTTCATATTTGATAAGAAGACTAGTTCGTTATGAGTAAAATGGGTGGTTCAGCAGACGGTATTCTCAAACACCATTTTTGGATTGTCTTGGGGGTCGTTTTCGTTCTTATTGCCGTCTCTTGGTACCTTGGGGTAAGTGGGCAGGCCAAGATCCAAGCCGATCAGGTTAACAAAATCAATGCTGGAATAAAAAAGGCCAGAGATGTACAAGGGGCGAATCGAGTTCATCCGAACCAGGAGAGTCTAGCTCAGGTTGAAGAAAGGATAGAGTCTTATCGAAACGTCCTTCAGCATTACTGGCAACAGAAATATTTAGGTCAGTATGAGAAATTTCGTTGGTCTGAAAGCCTTGAAGATAATTTTGTAGCAATTGTTGAGCCTTTGAAAAATATTGAGCTGGCTATCGAATATCCCGTTAAAGAAGAGACCCCTGAACGACTTTCACGTGGTTTACGAAATCATTATCGTGAGAATTTGGAAAAACATCTTTCCGGCCTTGCTAAAATAGTCGATTCGACTTGGCACGTTACAGGTACGGTAACGGCTACTGTTGATGGGCTTGATGCCGCTGAAGCAGGGATTCTGGGGACTGAAACGGATGAAAAGAGTGAAGTCTCCCTTGTTCTTCCACCGGTAAGCTGGAGTGAAGAGAATCAAACGCAGTTGGTTCAAGATCACTTTGCTTGGGCAGCGGATCAACCTCCTACAACGTTAGAGGTTTTGTATGCGCAGGAGAGCTACTGGCTCCTTGAGGGAATACTAAACATTATTCAAAACACGAACCAGACTTCTGATTTTTCTAACCTTATTCCGGTCAAGCATATTCATGTCATTGAGGTCGGACGCCATGCCGCTGAGCGGAAAGGTGCGGTTGGAACGATCACAGATGGTATCTATACTGCTGGGGAAACGACTTCAACACGTGATACTCGTGGTAGTGGAGCGGGTGCTATGAGTGGAGGTGAAGGTAGTAAAGGAGGAGCAGCTGGAGGGCCTGGTATGGAGGCAGGACGACGAGGAGGGGGAGCAGGACAGGAAGAAAATGCCAAAGAAAGCGACCCTATTTTTAATCGTTATTTTGACACAGATTTTAAGCCAATTGATCCTGACGTTTTTCGGAAATCACTTAAAGATGAATTCTCAAAAAAGAAGGTATTTTCTAAAAGAGTGCCTTTACGTCTTGTAGTTGTCATTGCTGAAGATCGAATCCCTCGTTTCTTGCAAGAATGTCAAAAGTCACCTCTTCCGTTTATTGTCAATCAAGTTCGTTTTAATCCGGAAGAGCACAAGGAGGTTCGAGGCCTCGCTGAGCTTTCCCCGGCCGTCGCAAATCGGTATTTGACCGTTGAGTTTTGGGGTGTGCTTGAGATGTATCTTCCAATGGAAAATGCAAAGGATACTGTAGAAGAGAATTGATCTCCAAAGTTTTGGATGTTAAGAACAGTAGGTTCCCGGATAGCCAGTTTACTGGCAATGTCTGGATTTTTTATAGCGATCGGTATGGAGTAACGTAAGGATCTTCAAGTCTTTCTTCGGGTTTTAGAGTATTCAAGTATAGCTAGGATCTCCATACAAACGATTCCCATACAAACATTTTTATAAAGTGTGATGATTATGAAAGCCAATAACGCCTCAGGATTTTTTGTCTACCATGTTGAAAAGATCTTGTTAGCTCTTTTAGTTGCCTCTATTGGCTATGGACTTTTTGTAGGTACTGGAGTCTCTGATAAGCCCCAAAACACAGAAGCTGAAGCAACGGCCCTGGCAAACGCTGCTTTGGAGCATATTGCTGAGAACGACACGACATCGCTTATTGAAGAAAAATCAGAGGGGCTCGATTTATCAACCGAGACACTCTCGGCTAAGCCTAAAATCGATATCGAGCTTGCGTACACGAGTGCAAGTGCCCTTCATCCGATGTATTTCAAGCCAAAGTCTCTCCGAAAAGACCCACTGTTACTTCCATTACGCCAACTAGAGGTCACTCCTGCCCATTCCTTGATAGCAATTAAGAAAGAGGATGGGTTCGGTGCTGAAAAAGAACCATTCGAGAGTTACATTAAGAAAGAACGCCCTAAGAAAACGAATACGGGACGAGATCAGGGGGCTGTCGGTGGTGGACAGGATACAGATACGAGTCGCAAACAAGATGAGAAAGTGCCGGTTGTTCCTCGTGAGCTAAGCTCTGAACACAAAAAACGACTTGAAGTTGTGCTGCCACTTGGAGAGACTGTATTTAAGAGGGAATATCAACATTTTGCCGTCCTCAAAGGGATCGTTGAATTAAAAAAACAACAAGAGTTGTTTAAGGAAGGGTTTGAAGGTGCGCTCGGTTTTAGCTCTCTTAGAGATATTCCACAGTATTGTGCGTTTGAGGTCGAGCGTGCTGAATGGGAAGGAGGAGCGTGGGGACCTTGGGGACAGATCGATACCTCGAAAGATACGTCAATTCGGGAACAGTTCGCTTTTAGTTTATTGGGGTACGAAGGGGAGGCACCGTTCCGTCACCCTACTTTAACAGATCCTCTGCCACCTGTTCTTGGCTATGACCAGGAAGTATTTTCCCATTCTGAAATTAGACGATTAGGTAATTCTTACACCTTTATGGAAAAGCACCTTAAAGATATGGATAAGACCGCCCGTGGTCAAGGTGGTGATATTGTCGGGGGAGAAGAAGGTAAAGGTGCTGGTGCCGCAGGGGGCGGTGGTGCAGCAGGAGGTGCCGGTGGTGGACGCGAGGAGCGACAATCCAGTCGTGCTCAAAAACCCAAAGTATTACCAAATCAAAAAGCTGAATTTTTACAATTTCGTTTCGTTGACTATTCAGTGGAAGAGGGAAAAAAGTATCGGTATCGTGTTCGCCTTGGAGTCGTCGACCCGAACAACCCCTATACTGGCGTAACCAACGAAATAGAGGGAGTTTTGGCTAGTTTGCCTCCAATGCGTGAATCGCTTCATGCCGAGGTTCTTAAGCGGCTAAGTGAGGTCTCTAATGAGAACGAGATGCCATATTGTCGTTGGACTCAATGGAGTGTAGAGAGTCCCGAGGTCGACTTTACCAAGAGTTCTTCCGGTAGAGTTTATGTCGGTGGGGGGAAAAATAACCTTGGGTTGGTTATTAAAAAGACTGACGGAGAGGAGCGACTTCCAAAACCTGGTGAAGTTCCAACGATTAACTTGGCCGTTGGTTCTATCGAAGAAAAGCTCGCCTTGAATGTTTTTTCCCAGGACGACTTTCCTATCGGTTCTTGGGTGACAATTTTTTCAAAAGAGCTCGAAATTTTAGACCCTGCGAGCTTAACCTTTTACACAGTCGAAAAAGAACGACGAGGAGAAGATTTCAAGCTGTCAACAGATTGTCTTGTCCTTGATCTTTTGGGTGGTAATGAACTTGAGAAATGGACTGATGTCGAGGAAGAGGTTAGTGAGACTGGGTATGTCGAAATGTTGTACCTCGACTCAAATGGAAATATCCAGGTTCGTAATCAGCTTACTGATTCTAGGTCGTTCTACGACAATCGGTTTGTTGATCCAGCCCAAGAGGACAAAGATAAGAAAGCCTCTGAACGGAACCAGCAAAATCAATCTAGAGGGGAAGGTGGTGGAAGCATCCGTTAACATCTGGATGTTTAAGAAGTTGTTAGCGAAGATACCTTCTGTCGTCAAACCAAATGGCGGATTTACCAATCGATTTATAAAAGGAGTCCTCTTTATTGAAGAGGGCTCTTTTTTTGCAGAGGGTTCTTCAATAGGTTATCGTTCAGGTTTTTCTTGAGTGTTTCTAAGTCTGCTTGGAAGGGTCTGTCTGTTTGACAAGGTTACTCACTGTTTTGAATTCTGGAATATTCGAGAATTCACACCATTCGAACAGAGCTGCTTCGGTTGACGTTAATGTTGCCCCGCAGTTTTCCATCCGACGTAGTGCTGTTTTAAAGTCAAGAAGATTTCGTGAACCTACAGCGTCAATAGGTATATAGAGCCGAAAACCATTACTCATTAGATCAAGGGCCGACTGTAGCACACAGACATGGGCTTCAATACCACAAAGCAGGATTTTGTTGATCTCCTTTTCTTGCAAAGTTGTCAGCAGGCGTTCGCAAGTGACGCAGCTAAAAGACGATTTTTCCTCAATCATTTCGAGATGTGGCTTAATAGGGTCGACCGTTCCACCGAGTCCTTGAGGATATTGTTCCGTTCCCACAATGGGAAGTCCGAGGGCCTTTGCTCCCTCGAGAAGCCGGACAATGTTCCACAGAATGGTTTGATCATTCTGAACGAGAGAGGTTAACTTTCCTTGCATATCAATAACGAGCAGGGCCGTATCTTGACGGGTCATGATCTCTGGTGACCGGCTAAAATTATAATCTTCCACGCTATTTTCTCAAAAAAAGAGGAGCCGGCTAGATCGCCGAAAAGGTAACGAGTTCCTTGTTAAAGAATAATCAGATCAAGCTTTATCGTACCTGATTTTATCCACAAGGAATAGTCGCCCTCTAAAAGAACCCGATCAGTTGTAAAGAAATTTTTGCATTTGCTAAAAGATGGCTTGTCAGATAGTTTTTTGGGCACCACAATTTGGGTTGGTCTGGTAGATTCGTTTCACTGATTTTTTAAGAAGAAGACAGAATGCCAAAGCTACGCGCAACGACGATCTTGGCGATTCGACACAAGGGGCACGTCGCCATTGGTGGTGATGGTCAAGTCACCCTAGGTAATTCGGTCGTAAAAGCCGATGCGACCAAAATCCGTAAACTCTTAGATGGAAAAGTGGTCTGTGGCTTTGCTGGTGGGGCGGCTGATGCATTTTCATTGCTCGAGCGATTTGAAGAAAAACTCAAAGATTATCCCCAAAACATGCCAAAGGCTGCTACCGAACTCGCTAAAGAGTGGCGGACCGATCGCGCCTTACGCCGGCTTGAGGCACTGCTCGTTGCTATCGATTCAAAAAATATGCTCTTGGTCAGTGGTACAGGTGATGTCATTAGCCCAACGGATGGCGTCCTTGGAATTGGTTCGGGTGGAGACTATGCGGTGGCAGCAGCACGAGGGCTCAAAAAACACTCTCAACTTTCTGCTGCAGAAATGGTTAAAGAGGCCTTAACAATCGCCGGTGATATTTGTATCTATACCAACGGCAGTATTACGGTCGAAGAGCTCCCCTGCGAATAATGTTTTGAAAAATCAGATATTGCCTCTTTGATTTTTCGACGTTGCGTTGGCCCTTTAGAGAATTTTCTTTTTTGAATATAAACTGATGACAAAAAATTCAAGCCAAAATTCGGTAGCAAACCTGACTCCACGAGCTATTGTGGAGGAACTCAATAAAAATATTGTTGGACAAGACGATGCAAAAAGGGCGGCAGCAATCGCTGTGCGAAACCGATGGCGGCGACAACAATTATCTGAGGAGCTACAAAAAGAGATCACTCCTAAAAATATCCTCATGGTTGGCCCTACGGGTGTTGGCAAGACAGAAATCGCCCGTCGCCTGGCCAAATTATGTAATGCCCCTTTTATCAAGGTTGAAGCGACCAAATATACCGAAGTCGGTTACTATGGACGAGATGTCGAGAGTATGATTCGAGAACTCGTTGAAAATGCAATTGGTATTGTACGGCAACAAGAGCGGGTGGTGGTTGAACAGGAGGCCAAGGAGCGGGCTGAAGAAAAAATTCTCGATCTGTTGGTACCACCGACACCTCATGCTTACGAGTCGATGGCAACGACTTTTGAAGATACTAGAGAGGAGGGGCAGGTTTCAGAAGTTGAATCGAATCGACGTGCCCGTGAAAAAATGCGAGGAATGTTACGTGCGGGTGAGCTTGATCATCGGGTGGTCGAGTTAAAAACAGAGCAAAAAGTGGCTCCAGTGATGATGGGATCTATGGGAGGGGACCAAATGGATATGGATTTTCAAGGAATGCTTGAAAAATTCATGCCAAAAACGAGTGTTCGGCGAGAGCTTACCGTAAAAGAGGCTGAAAAGGTCTTGTTCGAACAAGAGTGTGAAGCACTCCTAGATACCGACAAAATCAATTCCAAAGCGATCGAACTTGCCGAGAATACAGGTATTATTTTTCTTGATGAGATCGACAAAGTTTCAGCAGCCGATAGCAAGGGGGCCGATGTTTCTCGCCAAGGGGTGCAGCGCGACCTTCTACCAATTGTTGAAGGGACGACTGTCCAGACAAAGTATGGTTACATTCAGACCGATCATGTACTATTTATTGCAGCAGGTGCCTTTCACCGGTCAGCACCGAGCGACCTCATGCCAGAGCTGCAAGGACGATTTCCAATTCGGGTCGAACTTTTCGATCTTACCAAAGATGATTTTATTCGTATCTTGAAAGAGCCGAAAAATTCACTGACCCAACAGTACCGCGCACTTATCGGTACTGAAAATATTACTGTCGAGTTTACTGATGAGGCAGTCGATCTTTTAGCCGAGTTTGCTTTTAAGGTTAACCGTAGTACCCAAAATATTGGGGCCAGACGTCTTCATACAATTATGGAGCGGTTGCTTGAAGAGTTAAGTTTTGAGTCGCCCGAAATGTCCCTTGGTACTGTAACGATCAATGAAGGATATGTTCGTGAGCGGCTCGATGAAATCGCTGACGACGAAGATCTTAGCCGATTTATCTTGTAAACTTTTCCGATAAAAGTCTCTGGTGCATCAATATGAAAGGGTATTCATTGACTCGATTCTGTTGACCAGCATCGCTAAGAGATTTTTACTCTTTTGTCGAGTCTTCTTCAAAGCCATCTTGGATGAACTGATCGCAAAGACGTTTTAGTAGGTCACCGCTATGTTTACCGTGGCTTGTCCATTGAAAAGCACGCCGGGTGGGAGAGAGAAGGTCAATCGTAAGGGCGAGGTGGTCTTCTGGCAGGCACGCGGCGACTTTTTCGGCCCATTCGATCAGTACGATCGCCTCACTCTCAAAAAACTCTTCAACTCCTAATTCCAGAAATTCTTCTTCGTCACGTAGTCGGTATGTATCAAGATGGACGAGCTTCCGGCTTCCGTGGTACGTTTGGGCTAAAACAAATGTAGGGCTGGTAATTTGGTCACTAGGCACATGGAGTGCCTTTGCCAAAAACTTGACGAACTGTGTCTTGCCAGCTCCTAACGTTCCACTGAGAGCGATCGTTATGCCTTGAACAGGGGCCTCCTTTGGCTCGGTAAGAACAGTTGCGAGCGAGGTTGCTAATTGTTCGGTCTCAGAAAGAGAGGAGAGGTAAAAAGTCGGCATGGTTAGGAATCTATGAGAAAGAGAAATAGGAGAGAGTCAAGGGATATTTTGAAAACGGATCACTATAGGGAATGGAGGAATCCATCAATGGGTAAAGGGGCCAACTCTTTTTTCGAACAGTTTTGTTCGTCGAGTCGGCCTTCCCATAGGCCAGGTCGATCGGTGAAATATCCGATAGTGGTTAATGGAATTTCATTTGCGAGTTTGGTAAAGAGGTCTTCGGCTGAGTCGGGGGAAAGAGCGAGTAACAGCTCAAAGTCTTCACCGTCGTAGAGGGCATGCTCAATGGCTCCCTTCCCTTTTTGAGGGTCAACAACGGACATGGTCGATATTTGTCTGGAAAGTAAAACTGCACTGTCGGAAACAGGAATTTTTGAAAGGTCCAAAACTGCACCAAGGTGGCTAGCTGTCGCCAAACGGCTAGTGTCGATCGCTAGCCCATCGCTAATATCTATGGCCGCATGAATGTTCGTAGTTTGTGCAATTCTTGTTGCCTCGGCAACACGTGGCCGAAAATTCAGGTGGTGTCCAAGTAGTGAGCCACCGAGCCGACCAGTAACGACGAGCAGGTCACCTTTTTGGGCACCACTGCGTCTCCAGACGTTCTTTGAAGAGACTGTCCCTATGGCTGTCGTGCAAATGGTCAGTGGTCCGTAGTGATAGTTGGTGTCGCCTCCTACGAGGTCGACCCCAAAGGGACGAAGCGATTCTTTAATACCGGTGTAGATCTCTTTGGCAAAATTGAGGTCTTGAATAGGGGTACCGTTGGAACCTTGGTCAGTTTTTCGGTTGGAATTGAAAGGAGGGCTGGAGTTCTTTTTCTCAAGAGCAATGGCAACAGTCATTGAAAGTGGTAACGCCCCCATTGCAGCGATGTCGCTTAGACTTACGGAGGCTGCCTTGTAACCGATCGCAACAGGTGAGATATCTTTAACGAGAAAATCGACCTTGTCGGAAAGAAGGTCGGTCGAAACAACGGTGAGCTGTTGCTCCCTTGGTAGAAGGCTTGAGGTAGTTGGCGGGTTTGGTTCAGAGGGAGAGGCTAAAAGCGCAGCATCATCCCCGATGCCGAGGATCGTCTTATCGTTTGCAGGAGAAAAATTCTCCGCCAGCCATGAGGTAAAGTCATTTTCCATACGCTATATTAAGCTAGAAAATAGTACTATCGGCAAGCCCCCAAGTAACCTTCAGATAGAGAAGGGTTAAGAAAGGAAGAGGTAAAGAAGGGCCATTAAGGTTAAGAGAACCATTACCGATTCGTAACGACTGTGGCATTTGCTAATTTTAGATGGCCGTAAAGGGTACTGGAACCTCGCAAAATATAGAACTTGAGAGGTTGTATGTCGGCAAGCGAATCGTGGCGCATTACATATTTAATGTTTTGTAAATTGAGTGTCTCCCACACATGAAGCCCGACAAGGATATCTCCCACTTGTATCCCTTGGGCTGCTGCAGGGCTACCAGATCGGACACGGACGACATGAAGCCCACCACGATATTGTGAATTGAGTTGTTTTACCTGCTGAGAGGGAATCGCAGCACAACGAATACCAAGGCGTTGCCAGACTTCGTCTTCAAGGGAAATTTTGGCAACAGCCGGTTGGGCGAGTACCATATTATAAGTCGTTTGGCGTCCCGAAGATTGCTGGATGGCCAAGGCGAGCTCATCGCCAGCCCTTTTTCCTAG
Source organism: Pirellulaceae bacterium (assembly GCA_028066335.1). Classification (GTDB taxonomy): domain Bacteria; phylum Planctomycetota; class Planctomycetia; order Pirellulales; family Pirellulaceae; genus JALCBQ01. The sequence goes on along the minus strand of JALCBQ010000019.1, from coordinate 10,016 downwards.
GAAAGCACGCTCAAAGTCGACACAACTTTCAATTGGTTGTTTTGCGACAGCCTGAATAAGGTCACCCGACTTCAGGCCAGCCCGGTCGGCTGGCGAGTTTTTCTCGATTGCTTGAACGATTACCTGAGGATGGTTTTTGTGGTAGGTTGTTTTAACTGTGATACCATGCCAAAGGGTAGATTGGTTTTGGTCGTGGAGCATTTTCGCGACCTTTTCCATAACACTGTCAATTGGTATTGCAAAACCGATCCCCTGAGCCCCCACACGGACAGCGACGTTCAGGCCGATCATCTCACCGTTGATATTGAGAAGTGGGCCACCCGAGTTACCCGGGTTGATGCTCGCGTCAGTTTGAATAAGGTTGTAATAATATTGGGTCTCATTGACCTGGACATTTCGACTGAGGGCGCTGATGATCCCTTTTGTAACAGTATGTTGATAACCATAGGCGTTGCCGACAGCGATAACGGTCTCACCTGGCATGAGGTCTTGTGAAGTACCGATTTTTAGGAGAGGAAGGTTTTCGGTACCTAGATCGATTTTGATAACCGCAAGGTCAGATTCTTTTTCGAAAGCGACCAGCTGTCCACGATAAGTCGATTTATTTGCGAGGGTTACATCGAGAACGCTAATGTTTTCTACGACGTGGTAATTGGTGACAATGTAACCTCTGTTATCGATAATCACTCCGGTCCCCATACCGTTGAGATCTTCTTGGCTGGAGGTTTGTCGCCTTTTTTTACCCTGAATATTGACGACAGCGGGCCGAGCGGACTCGACAGCAAGAACGGTCGGAGTTTTGCGAGCTCCATCTCTATCATTTGGCAAAGCCGCATCAAGTCTGCCAGAAAGGAGACTTCCAGTAATGGTGACAAGTGCCAGAAAAAAGAGGTTGCCAGCAGTCAAAGGTCGAATCGTGAGCATGTCGTTCTTTGCAAGTGATGTTTAACAGAAAATGCACTACAGAGAGGATAAGGACCTAATCGGCTATTCGATCATCAAAACTGGAGGAAGGGGGGATGTAATTGGCACAAATTACCAAACGACAAAATTCCTATCGGCAATCTCGTCATTGAAAAACGGGGCGAGTCGGCAACGGGTGGAATCGAGGATGAGGTGGTGGAGGATAATCTCCATTCCCTAACGTGTTATTTTGAAAGGGTTTCGATCGGTGGATTTCTATTAGCGGAACTTCTCGGTATGGGAAAATGGGTCGCTGGGACAATAAAGAGAAAGGCCACTGGATGAAAGAGGTTCTGGAACAGGGGGTTCCGACTGTCTCCACGGCTATTTCGTCAATTTCTGCAGGAACATTTTGACTAGAAGGAGAGGATAAAGAAGTATCAATGACTGCGGGGGTACATTTGGAAGTTGGGAATGAGATAAGCCCAGAGGAATGGGGGCTTTGGGTATGAACAAGGGAGACCGAGCAACCAGTTGTGCTACTGAGTAAGAACGAGCAAAAGAGGGGGATGTAGAGAGAATATCGAGCCATGTTATTTTCCTTTGTGGATGTCAAATAGTATCGGTTATTTGGATTCTCCGGTTTAGCGAAAAAGGGAAAGAGGAGATTTGCCATTGTCCATTTAGCAAATGAGGGCTATCTTGGAGGCTCCCCTTGGTTGGGGGAAAAGAGCAAAATATAATGTTTTAGCTCGATTATGTACTGGTTTTTGTGAGCATATTGGCGACTATGGATAACGATTTTGACATTTCTGGCTTGGCTCGGTACCTCCATATCTCTCCGGAGCAGGTTTTACAGTTGATTCATCGGGAGGGCTTACCGACACGAAGGGTTGGTGGAAAACAGGTTTTTCCACGTGCAGAAATTCATCATTGGCTCGAAGATCGTATTGGGGTCAGTAGTGAGCAAGAGCTTGAAAAGCTTGAGGTCGTCCTCGAAAAAAACCGTATGCCCGAGTGCGAGCATCCTGAAACATTGGAAGAGATGTTGCCGAGTGCTTCTGTAAAGGTTCCGTTACGTTCACGTTCCCCTGCAAAAATTATTAAAGAGATGGTCGAGCTCGGTGGCGAGAGTGGTCTTCTTTGGGATTCCGGCAAAATGATTGAAGCGGTCAGCGCCCGTGAAAAGTTGCACTCGACGGCGCTCGACGGTGGGATTGCCCTCCTTCACCCCCGTCGCCCCCTACCGTCGATTTTGGGAGATCCTTTTGTTGCACTAGGACGCAGTTATCAGGGGATACCCTTTGGTGGGAGTAAAGGGAGTCTGACGGACATCTTTTTTTTAATTTGTTCCATGAACGATGCCGGCCATTTAAAAACCCTTGCTCGGCTTAGTCGTTTGATTGGGAACAAAGCCTTTCTTGGAGATCTCCGTCAGGCAGAGACTTCAGAAGAACTGCACAAGGTCGTTATCGCTGCGGAAACAGAACTAATCGCTTAAATAGCGGCTATTCGATACGCAATGCAAAAGTATAATGTAGGGTCGTTTTGTACCCTTTACTTTCCCTCTTTTTTAAACAGTTTATGAATTCTTCGAGCCAGCAAACGTCGCAAGCACCTACGGAAGTCAAAGGGACCTATACTTTTGTAAGTTTGGGATGTCCTAAAAACACCGTTGACAGTGAAAAAATGTTGGGCCTGTTAGGTCAGTCAGGTTATGGTTACGAAGCGAATCCAGCTCATGCCGATCTTGCGATTATAAATACTTGTGGATTTATCGACGCGGCCCGGAAAGAGTCGTGTGCCGTTATCGAAGAGATGCTCGACCTCAAACAAGATGGGCAGCTGCAGGGAGTCGTAGTCGCTGGCGGTCTTGCCGAGCGCCACCGAGAAGATTTAATCGAAGCTTACCCCCATATTTATCACCGTGTCGGTGTTTTTAGCCGAGACGAAATCGTCGGCGTTGCCGACCAAATATTGGCCAATGGTCCGAAAAAACGGTTCTATTTTGAGCCGGCACCGATCCGTGCCCTTTCAGATATTCAGCGGTCCCGTATTACACCAAACCACTACGCCTATTTAAAAATATCAGAGGGTTGTGACCGTCTTTGTACTTTTTGCGCCATTCCAAAAATGCGTGGTAAACATGCCTCCAAAACGATCGAACAAGTCGTTCTTGAGGCAAAAGAGCTTGCCGACAGTGGAGTTCGCGAATTGATTCTGGTTGCCCAAGACACGACCTACTACGGTAAGGACATTTATGGCCAACCCCGCCTTGCCGAGTTATTGAAAGAGCTAGAAAAAGTCGATGGAGTTGAGTGGATTCGGCTTATGTACTTCTACCCGATGTACCTTTCCGATGATCTTATTAAAGTCATTAAAGAGTCTCCAAAGATTATCCCGTATATCGATATGCCTCTTCAACATATCGACGAGACGATGTTACGGCGAATGGCTCGGAGGGTCACTCAAGAAGAGACGGTCACGTTGGTTCGAAAGTTACGAAAAGAGATTCCGGGCCTTGTTTTAAGGACAACATTTATCGCCGGTTTTCCGGGTGAGACCGACGAGACGATCGCCCAATTGACCAATTTTATTCGAGAGCAACGTTTTGAAAGGATGGGGGTCTTTACCTATTCGCTTGAAGGAGATACTCCAGCTGCCAGGCTCGCCGACCATCGGAGCGATGCCGATAAAGAGCGGTGGCGAGAAGAGCTCATGTCCCTCCAGCAGGAGATCACTTTTGAAAGGGCGGCTTCTCTTATTGGAACGACCCAGAAAATGATCGTTGACCATCAGCTACCTGAGGAGGAAAACGTTTGGATTGCCCGAACGACAGCCGATGCCCCCGCCATTGATGGAGTTGTGTATCTTACTGGCGAGAGACTTTCTGCCGGTTGTTTTGTCGAGGGGGAAATCGTTCAGGCACAGGGGTATGACCTCGTCGCTGTTGCACTCGGTGAGCCCGATCGACCCAAAATGAAACAGGGCGCGCAATTGCCAATTTTGTAAGGTTCGCCCAAGGGATAATCTCAAGATTAGTCTCCTAATAACGAAGTACTGTTGGAAATAACAGGAAGAAGAACAAAGTAAGCGTTGTTTTTATAATGCAAAATCGAGGTGTTTTATGGCCGAGAGTGCTTCTGAAATTCGCAATGTCCCTAATTTCTTGTCTTTATGCCGTTTTCTTCTAGCTATTTTGTTATTTTTTCTTATCTCTTTCGAGGCTTATTCACTTTCGGTTTGGATATTTATTGTGGCTGCTTCGACCGATTGGGTCGACGGATGGTGGGCACGGAAGTATGATCAGGTAACACAACTTGGCCGAATGTTTGATCCTTTTGTTGATAAAATCATTATTTGTGGAGCTTTTATCATGTTGGCCTCGGTCCCTAATTCGGGAATTGTCGGCTGGATGGCTGTTTTGATAGTAGGACGCGAGTTACTCGTTACCGCCCTTCGCAGTTACTTAGAAGCACAAGGTGCCGACTTCTCGGCGAATTTTGCAGGCAAGCTCAAAATGGTTTTTCAATGTATTGCCGTCGTTGCGAGTTTATTAGCCCTAGTGGCGATTTCTCAGGAAGAACCTTTGACAATTTGGTTCAGTTGGTTTCTTTTCGGTTCTGTGTGGGTTGCCCTGTTGTCGACGGTTCAATCTGGCCTGGGATATCTAATAGCCGCTGCGAAGATCATCTTCAAGTAATGTTCCTGCTATAGGAAGTTTTGAGCCACACAAAAGCCTTTCCTTTTAGATCTTCACTGCGAGTCTCCCCCCCCCTTTGTCTTTTAAAGTTGTGTCGTGTCTGCTGCAGAGATCATTACCATTGTCATTATCACTATTGTTATCCTCTCCGGGGTTTTAGGATGGGGATATTTTGCACTCTCGTGGAAGAACTTTCTGACAGAAGGGGTTTTATTAAAGCGGTATCGAGGATATTACCTGCCAACCCTTGGTCATCCGAATCAGCAGTTTAGTGCAGCAATAGGTGAGCTGGCAATCTTGTTGGCAAGTTTTTTTGCCTTTCTTGTTCTGGGGACGGCCCTCTATTCTTTGGGGGGAGGGGAGCTGCCTGAGGGAGACGGCCCTATTTTTCCCGACCTTATTTTTATTGAGGGGTTGGCTAAATTTGGGGCCGTGGTTACAGCATTTATTTTTTCCTTTTTTGCTATACACCGATATGAAACTGTGTCTAGGCTCTTTCAGTGGTTCAAACTAGACAGCCAACGAGTGACTTACTACGTGAGACGCCTTCTTTTTGCCTGGTTTGCAACGTGTGCTATTTTATTGCCGGTAGGTCTTTTGCAAGAGTTTTTGTCACGGCTGGTTCCTTATACCCACGAAGTTTTAAATCAGCTTGATGTTTTTCATGGCCCTGTTCCGTTGATTTATATCTTTTTGGCCGTCGTTATTTTAGGACCGATTGCCGAAGAATATCTTTTCCGCCGAGTCCTTATCAACTGTATGGTTTTAGGGTTTTCAGGATATTCGGCCAATCCAAAGAATGAACCAGCCTTTATCCACTATTTTGGAGCCGTTTTGGTAAGTTCGTTTCTCTTTTCCGCAATGCATATTGGGCAAGGGCTTGCACCAATACCGCTCTTCTTTTTTGCCGTTGCATTGGGTATGATCTATCTTTATGAAGGATCGCTTGTGAGCTGTGTCCTCATTCATATGTTTTTCAATGGATTGAATTTAGGACTTATCCTATTGTCAAAATGAAAAAAGCAACAAAAACAGGAGCCTCTCGCAGGCGGATTGCCGTCGATTATACCGTTTATTTATTCGTCCGTATCGTCGTTTGCATCATTCAGATGGTGCCCATGTCGACCTGCCACCGAGCGTCGAGTTTTCTCGCCGACCTGTTTTCAAGACGTTTAGGTCTTCGTAAAAAGTTAACCCTGGAAAATTTACGAGGTGCTTTTCCGAATCGTAGCGAGTCATTTTATGAAGCAATGAGCTTTGCAATGTGGGAGCACCTCTTTTTAATGCTTTTTGAGATTGCCCACATTCCACGAAAAATTCATGAGACCAATTGGCGTGATTCTGTAACACTAAAAAACAAGAGAGGTTTTTTGGCACCTCTTTTAACAGATCGTCCCTCCCTTTATGTTTCGGGACATTTTGGAAATTTTGAGGTTGCCGGTTATGTTGCAGGCCTCTTTGGAGTGCCGACTTTTTCGGTCGCTCGTCCCTTGGACAACCCATTCTTAAACCGTTTTCTCAATGAGTTTCGTGGCAAGAAAGGGCAGTATATGTTACCCAAGCAAAAGAGCGCTCCAATTATCCAGTACCTTCTTGATCGAGGAGGAAATCTCGCTCTTTTAGGTGATCAACACGCAGGTGACAAAGGGTGCTGGGTCGATTTTTTTGGTCGTGAGGCATCTTGTCATAAAGGGTTGGCTCTTTTTTCTCTTTCAAATCATGCAGTGATGAGCATTTTTTATGTCACCCGTATGGGAAAGGCGATGAAATTCGAGTTTGGCCTCAATGGTAGTTACGATCTCTTTAACCCGACAGAGGATCAGAAGGAGTTAGGTTCTGTTCGGCAGTTGACGGTCTGGTATAATCGCCGTTTAGAAGAGGCAATTCTCAAAGCTCCAGAACAATATTGGTGGCTCCATCGGCGCTGGCGAGAAAAACCGGTTCGACAAAAAAGAAAGAGAGTCGCCCCAGCCCAGACGACACCACCGAGTGAAGCAGCCTAGAAAGATCGGTTCTGTTCCATGGCCCATTGGCTCAAAATCCTCTCTCAGGAAGAGGCTGAAAAAAGTGATCGTCATGAAATTGTTGTCGAGGGCGAAATTATCGCAGTATTTCGGCAAGAGGGGAGCTATTATGCCTTAGATGGCCTTTGTCCTCATCATCAAGGGCCATTGGCCCAAGGGGAGGTCGATGGTTTAGTCGTCGAGTGTCCGTGGCATGGATGGAAATTTCATCTTGATTCGGGCTGTTATGCCCATAATCAGTCGATGCAACACACAACCTATCCAATAAAACTAGAAGGGGGATTCCTCTGGATTCAAAAGAATCCCAAAGAAGATTAAGCTTTTTTATTGCGTGATGGTTAAATAACCCGTCGGCTCTGTTTGCCAATTTCGGCTCTGTTTGTCAATTTCGTGCCTGTTTGTCAATTTCGTGTCGCCATTTTTAAATTTTAAAGGCGCAATGACCCTTGTTTGAATATCGTACCTTTCTTAATTCTGATATCGCCTCTCTCCTCGAGATTTGGAAGAACCAGCATCCTGATTCTTGTTGGCACCAACCACTGAGTGTCTCTCTACTCGAGCAGGCTGTCCTCTCAAAGACCTATTTTCGTAATTACGAGCTTTTTCTTGCCTTTACTCAAGAGAAGCAACCAGTCGGTTTTTGTCACTTGTTTTCACAAATGGTCGAAGCTGACCCTGCATTTGGGACGACGCAGGGGATGATTTGTAATCTTATGGTTGTACCACCCTATACCGAAGAGGCGACGAGTGGGCTCCTTGAAAAGGCGGGTGACTATTTAGCCCAAAAAGGGGTAACAACGATTCAACTTGGTGAATCGAAAGAGTGTTCGCCTTATTATGGCGGCCTTGGTGGGGCGAATCAGGCGGTCGGTTTTAGGCAAGCCCATCGAACGTTTGTCTCGGCCGTTGAAAAATCTGGTTACTTGCCCAAAAAAGAATATGTCATTATGGACCTCGATATCGAACAGTTTCGCCCTCCATTTTCTCGGCAGTTGGTTCAGCTAAGACGACAATTTCAAATGGTACTAGCCGAGCTAACTCCGGCAAAGAACTGGTGGCACGCGACTAGCCAAAAAAACCACCACCACTGGACATTCCAGCTTATCGATCAACGACAACAGGTTCATGGACAGGCGAAAGTATGTTGCTTCGATCCCCTCGGTGACGGCGGTTTTACCCGAACTGTCATGTTAGAAGATATCTCGATTACAGAAACCTCACGTAAGCAGGGGCTTGGCCGGCTGCTCCTTTTTGAGTTTATCAGGTTCCTTCAAGAGCAAAGACTTTACTTTGAGCTCGAACTCATTCTGGAAAAGAGCAATACTTTGGCTCACGAATTTTTCTTAGCGTTAGGGTTTCAAAAGAGAGACGAGCGAGTGCTCTTTGGTAAAAAGCTTTCCTCAAGCTGACTGAGTTTGGTCGTGTGGTCATTGAGGCCGGAAAGAGCCCCTAAGAAGCAGCCACCTAGGAAACAAGGCCCTCAATTAATTGATCGAGTTCGTTTTTAAGCTTGGGTAAAATTTCTTCATACGAAAACGATCCCAAACTCTCTCCTTTTCTCTTAAGATTGACATACTTGGGACCACACCAAAGGCCAAGATCGGCATCGTCGGTCTCACCGGGGCCGTTAACGCGACAACCCATAACGGCAATCGTTAAAGCGTGTTTTCGAGCATATTCGGTCATTGTACGTACCTGCTGTGCTAGCTCGACAAAGGCCTCATTTTCAACACGTGAACAACTAGGGCAAGAGATAATATTCAGTGTGTCCGTGCTAAAATTCACCACCGACCTCACGCGTCCAGCGGCGATATCGGCCAGAATTGCCCGACCGGCCTCAATCTCTTGAGGCTTGTCCGAGTTAGGGACTGTCAAAGAGACTCGCAATGTGTCGCCGATCCCTTGACCGATAAGTTGCTCAAAAGCGATCCTCGTTTTAATGATCCCTTCAGGAGGCATACCAGCTTCCGTAACACCAAGGTGCAGTGGAATTTCAGGTCGCTCTTTTGCAAAACGTCGATTGACCTCGATAACCTTGGAAGGATCTGAGTCTTTGAGAGAGACGACATAATTTGTAAATCCGATCGAGTCGAGAAAGTCTGTATGTTCAATAGCACTTTCAAGCATGGGGCCGATCGAGTCATCGGCCTGGTAACGATCTTTTTTCGCCGGATCGACACTGCCACAATTGACACCGACCCGTATAGCGCAACCGTTTTCGGCTGCCAAGCCGGCTAGAAAGCGAACCTTTTCTTGCCACGGTTTTTGACGTTCATGATGGTACAAATGACCTGGGTTATAGCGGATTTTGTCGACGTGGGGGGCTAGTTTTTCAGCAAGGCGATAGTTTTCCTGAAGGTCGACCGAAAGGTTGGCCGTCGTCTCTTTGCGAATTTCAGTGAGGGCGTTGGCATCTTTGGTGCTGTCGACGGCGACCCGAATAATATCGGCGCCAGCCGACTCGAGTGCGTAAATTTGTGCGAGTGTGTCAGGAATATTGGCAGTGTGAGTTGCTGTCATACTTTGAACGGCAATTGGATGACCTGCACCAATGGCAATTTTTCCGATAGTGACCTTCCGCGTTGGGTTACGATCTATTTTCATAGATGAGCCTTTAGATAGAATCCGGATGAGGTTTTTTTAAAAAGAAGATCATCAGGCCCTTTTTAAGGACAAGAATACTTTCTCTGCTAGCGTCTCCCCCTATATTACCGCACAATAGAGAAATAGTTTACCCAAAAAGTCTTTTCTATGGTCACTCTTTTACAACTATTTTATGTCAGACGAACCCTATCTTCCAAAAATCCACCTTGTACTGTATCAACCTGAAATACCTCACAATACGGGAGCCTTGGGACGGACGTGTGTCGCCCTGGGGGCAAAGCTATGGCTGGTGCAGCCACTTGGGTTTCAGTTAACGACCCGCCAACTCAAACGAGCAGGCCTCGATTATTGGCAATATCTTAACTGGGAAATGGTACCAAGCTGGAACCACTTGATAAAAGAATTGCCCGAACAGGCTCGCTATTTCTATTTCACAAAAAAAGGAAAGACAAGGTATGATACGGTCAATTATCAAGTCGGCGATGTCCTTGTTTTTGGTAGTGAGACCTCAGGGCTGCCCGATTCTTTCACTCAAAGAGAAGAGAATAAGACCCTCTACTTGCCGATGAAAAGTGAAGTTCGAAGTCTGAACCTTGCCGTTTCGGCCTCAATTGCAGGCTATGAAGCAGTCCGCCAAATCGGCTTTTAATGAGGGAAACCATTTTCAGAACCGCCGAGTGATGGGTCGATCACTTGAAGCTCTAATAAAGGAGCTTCTTCCAGAGAGGAAGGGGCCTGAACCTTTTCATAGATAGGCAGGTGCCGATAATAGACCTCTAGGT
>JALCBQ010000018.1 GCA_028066335.1 Pirellulaceae bacterium | reverse complement strand
CGCTTCTTGGAATGTTACCAAAACGGCGTTTCATTTTGGTCGGCGATTCAGGTGAGCGAGACCCTGAAATCTATGGCCTGTTAGCTCGTAAATACCCGGAACAAATTGCAGCGATTGCTATACGAAACCTGCCCGCAAGGCGACTCACGGCAAAACGACAAGAGACGATTTTTCCACCGTCCAATCAATTGCAAGTAATCATCTACAACGATGCCCAAGAGCTCAATGACCGGCTCGACAAAAAGATTTTCGGAGAATAGCAGGGGCCCTCACTTTTTCCTCTTGTCAAAAGTCACTGCGCATTAGAAGATAGTTACAGAGATTCGGCTTATTAGCGGCCGATTTTTAAATACTGGCAGTTTTTTGCATATTTACCCTGCAAATATCAAAGAGAAACGGTTTCCAAGACCAACTCCTTTGGGCAGAAGGTAGCAGAGAGCTATTCCTATTTTTCATGCATTTACGCTTTACTTGCGTAATATTAAGAAGTACTGGAGCTTAGACGTATGGGTCATTACACCGGACCAAAAGCAAGAATCAACCGCCGGCTCGGCGTAGCTGTTTACGAAAGTCGTGGAGCACTACGTGCGACCGAGCGACGTGACCATCCCCCCGGGATGCACAACCGTGGCCGTCGCTCGACGAACTACGGTAAATCGCTGATGGAAAAACAAAAAATCAAACATTACTATGGCCTTGGTGAACGCCAACTCCGTCGTTACTTTAGTAAAGCGACAAGCATGAAAGGGAATACGGGGGAACAGCTTCTTATCCTTTGTGAGCAACGCCTTGATAATGTCGTTCGCCGTAGTGGTTTTGCCAAAACCCGACCACAAGCGCGGCAGGGAATCGTCCATGGTCACTTTATGGTCAACGGTGTCAAGGTTAATAAACCTTCCTATCAGGTCCGCCCTGGCGACATTGTTTCGGTTCGCCCCAAGGAGAAACTGGCGACTCTTTATCGTAGTGTTCTTGAAGAGAACGTGAACGAACCGACCGACTGGATTACCTCAGATGCCGAAACACTCCAGGCGAATGTTTTGGGGAAACCAGGCCCTAGCGATATTAGTCTCCCAGTCGACGCAAACACCGTCGTCGAATTCTTGTCCCGCTAAGGGACAGTCATGGCTAGTCTCTTCGACAAGCCCTGTTATCCCTTGGATACCTCTGGCCTTTCGGTGAAAGCAGTTTAAGGAGGCTCTCCCTTCACTAGGGGTGTCTCGCCAGGGACATAAAATTTAAAAACAACCGAAAACCCCCGATGGTCAACTGACCACCGGGGGTTGTTTTTTGGAGAATTTCTATTATAAATGGCTACCGAATCTCCTTTTTCCCATGCTTAAGCGACAAAACACTCTACTTAAAAGCGATCGACGAAAGAAGAAATATGCATACCCAAATTGCTGTCCTTGGTGGAGGCCCAGGGGGTTATGCCGCCGCATTTTTGGCTGCCGACCTAGGCATGGAGGTAACCCTCGTCGAAGCGGAACCTCGCCTGGGCGGGACCTGCCTCTTACGTGGTTGTATCCCATCCAAAACCCTTCTTCACGTCGCTAAAGTCATTAGTGAAGCTTCTGACCTCAGTGAAGAATGGGGAGTTGAGTTCTCATCTCCTCAGATTGATTTACCAAAGCTCCTTGCCCGTAAGGAAAAAGTAATAAGCAACCTCTCAGACGGACTTGGGCAACTCGCTAAACGCCGCAAGGTCAAAGTGATCCAAGCCCGCGGCTACTTTGAAAACTCGACGACCCTCCGCCTTGAAGGTGACCACGAGTCGATTCCTCAAGAAAAGAAATTGACTTTTGACAAAATCGTTCTCGCTAGCGGATCAACCCCTGCAATGCCCCCAATGTTCAATATTGGATCTGATCGAGTTATGGATTCGACCGGCGCTCTTGAACTCAAAGATGCTCCCGAAAACCTTCTGGTCATTGGTGGGGGTTACATTGGCCTCGAGATGGGTTCAGTCTATGCAGCGTTAGGGACAAAGGTCTCAGTCGTTGAGCTTTCTCAAGGGCTCCTCATGGGCGCAGACCGCGACTTGGTAAAACCTCTTGAAAAAAGGCTAAGAAAGTTATTTCAAGATCGGATTTTTCTAAATACCAAAGTCGGCTCACTAGCCCTTGATGGTCAGCAAGTTCAAGTCTCTTTCGAAGGTCCAGATAAATTTGGAACTGAAAAATACGACCGTGTCCTTGTTTGTGTCGGTCGCCGGCCAAACACGCAAAACATCGGCCTTGAAAATACCAAAGTAGAGCTTGATCAACAAGGCTTTGTAAAATGTAATAAAAAACAAGAGACTGCCGACCCCCATATTTTAGTCATCGGCGATGCGGCAGGCGAACCGATGCTTGCCCACAAAGCGACTCATGAAGGACGTGTTGCTATTGAGGCACTACACCACCAAGAGGTCGAGTTCGACAAAGTTGCCATTCCGGCTGTCGTCTTCACTGATCCTGAAATTGCGTGGGCCGGAATAACTGTTGAAGAGGCAAAAGCCGCAGGACGAAAAGTCGAAATCGCCAGCTATCCCTGGGCAGCCAGTGGCCGAGCCCAGGCTCTCGGTTGCACCGATGGGCTTACTAAATGGATTATCGACCCGGAGACCGAGCGTGTCCTCGGTTGTGGAATGGTCGGATCGGGGGCCGGTGAACTCATCGCCGAAGCAGCCCTGGCGATCGAAATGGGATGTGAAATACGGGATATTACCGAAACGATTCACCCACACCCAACCCTTAGTGAAACGGTCATGAATGCTGGCGAAATTTTCTATGGCACAGCGACAGAGATATACAAACCCAAGAAAAAGGCAAAGGCCGAGTTGTCTCGTTAGAGAATCCTGGCCGATTACAAGCAGTCGAGCAACTTCCACGGAATATTCTTCCACTTAGGCATTCTACATAGAGGAAATTCTTCTTCTATGCCCAAAATCACCTCTTAGGGAATCTATTGCCACCTTAAAACCCTTCATTTTAAGTCGACCTAACTCTTTTGAAAAAAAGAACTTAAGCTAAAAAAAGGATTCTATGCCCAAAGAAAGAGCCGTTGAACTCTTTACGAAATACCGAATCTCGGGGAAAATGACGGCGGATTTTAGTATAACCGTTATGATCAGCCTGAATTGATGTTCTATCCTTTGAAGATCGCCCCCGTAGCCTCTTTTGAGAGAGACTTCATTCAACAGGTCCGAATAAATGAAGGTAGGCCGTTTTACAGAAGTTTACTCTCCTTTGAGTAAAGTTAAAGAAAGCCTTTCAGTAGGTAGCCTGACTCGATCGGCTGATTGACCACCCTTTAATTTCTCTTTGCCAAAACGTCTTACTTAACCTTACACGCCAAGAACTAATAAAATAAAGAGCAAAAGTGGGAGGAACCTCACTTTGCCGACGAACGAATAAAATACAATATCTCGAAAAAAAAGGGAACTTTATGAGCGATGTTGACACGGTGAATCAATCGACTGATTCACAAAATCCTCATCTTTATCCTCAAGATATTGATCCAGCCGAAACACAAGAGTGGCTTGATTCAATTGAGTATGTCTTTAAAAGTAAAGGGGCCGAGCGGGTTCAATATTTGTTAACGCAAATGGAAAACAAGGCACGGCGTAAAGGGGTTGAGCTTCCTTTTCAACATACGACTCCTTATGTCAACACAATCCCTGCCGACCAGCAGCCACAATATCCAGGTAACCATGAAATCGAACGTCGTATCCGGAGCATTGTACGGTGGAACGCCATGGCTATGGTTACCCGTGCCAATATGAACAACGACGGCCTTGGCGGTCATATTTCGACTTTTGCCTCCTCGGCTACTCTTTATGAGGTTGCTCAGAACCACTTTTTCCGTGGTCGTGGTGAAACAGGCTATAATGGCGACCAAATCTACTTTCAGGGCCATGCTTCGCCAGGTATCTACTCTCGCGCCTTTTTAGAGGGGCGTCTTACCGAAGCAAACCTTAATAACTTTCGACGTGAATTACAGCCCGAAGGGGGCCTCTCCTCGTACCCACATCCATGGCTTATGGAGAATTTTTGGGAGTTCCCAACCGTCTCAATGGGCCTTGCTCCGATTATGGCGATCTATCAAGCTCGATTTAACGAGTATCTCAATGATCGTGGCCTTAAAAATACGAAAGATCAACGAGTCTGGGCCTATTTAGGCGATGGTGAGTGTGACGAGCCAGAGACCCTCGGAGCAATTACCCTAGCTTCTCGCGAAAACCTTGAAAACCTTACTTTTGTCATTAACTGTAATCTACAACGACTTGATGGTCCCGTCCGTGGAAATGGCAAAATCATTCAAGAGCTCGAAGGGATTTTCCGTGGTGCCGGCTGGAACGTTATTAAGTGTATTTGGGGTTCTGAGTGGGATCCGCTCTTAGCCCAGGACAAACACGGCCTTCTTATTAAAAGAATGAACGAAGTCGTCGATGGCCAGTACCAGAAGTATACGGTCATGCCTGGATCGTATATTCGTGAACATTTTTTTGGGAAGCATCCTGAACTTCTTAAAATGGTCGAAAACTACTCAGATGAGCAACTCGAGAAGCTCTCTCGTGGTGGCCACGATCCGCGCAAGGTCTACACCGCCTACAAAGCGGCAATCGAATGCAAGGGAAAGCCATCAGTGATTTTGGCCAAAACGATCAAAGGGTATGGCCTTGGCGAAGCGGGTGAAGGAAAAAATATCGCCCACAACCAAAAGAAGCTCAATGAGGCCGAAATGATCGAATTCCGATCTCGCTTTGGGATTCCCATCTCGGACGATGAAATTAAAAACGCACCGTTTTACAAACCTGCCCAAGACGGCGTTGAAATTAAATATCTCAAAGACCATCGTAAAGAGCTCGGCGGCTCGGTCCCCGAGCGTAAAACAGAAATTCCAACAATAGATGTCCCCTCCATTGAAAGCTACCAGGAGTTCCTGGGTGGTTCCAAAGGGAAAGAGATGTCAACAACGATGGGCTTTGTCCGCCTCCTTTCCAAGTTGTGTCGCGACAAAGAGATTGGCAAGTATATTGTCCCGATTGTCCCCGATGAATCTCGCACCTTTGGTATGGAAGGCATGTTCCGCCAAGTCGGCATTTATGCCCATGCCGGCCAACTCTACGAGCCAGTCGACTCCGATGACTTGCTTTATTACAAAGAGGCTCAAAACGGCCAGATTTTAGAAGAAGGAATTAGCGAAGCAGGCTCAATGGCCTCCTTTAACGCTGCAGGAACAGCTTATAGTTCCCATGGTATCAATATGATTCCATTCTTTATTTATTATTCGATGTTTGGGTTCCAACGTATTGGTGACCTTATTTGGGCGGCTGCTGACATGCGAGCCAAAGGATTCCTCATCGGAGGAACGGCCGGGCGTACAACCCTCAATGGTGAAGGGCTTCAACATCAAGACGGCCACAGTCTGCTCAATGCAATGGCTTTTCCAACTGTCCGCGCCTATGACCCGGCCTATGCCTACGAGTTGGCCGTAATTGTCATGGATGGCCTCCGACGTTTGTATAAAGAAGGGGAGACAGCTCTCTATTATATTACTGCGGAAAATGAAAACTATGTTATGCCCGAGATGCCCGAAGGTGTAGAAGAAGGGATCATCCAAGGGATCTACCGGCTTTCAAGCAAAGAGGCTAAAAAAAGCAAGACGAGGGTGCAGCTCTTTGGCTCCGGGGCTATTTTGCGTAGTACCTTGAGAGCACAAGAGATTTTAGCAGAAAAGTATCAAGTAAGCTCTGATGTCTGGTCCGTTACAAGCTATACCCAGATCGCTCGAGAGGCTCAGGAGTGCCGCCGCTGGAACATGCTTCACCCGACCGAAGAACCCAGGGTCTCTTATATCGAAACTGTTCTTGCTGACACAGAGGGGCCATTTATCGCCGCAAGCGATTATGTCAGAGCCCTTCCTGAACAAATTACTCCTTGGGTTCCCGATGATTATTTTGTCTTAGGCACCGACGGGATGGGACGGAGTGAAACTCGAGAAAACCTTAGACGACATTTTGAAGTTGACGCTGAATTTATCGTTGCAGCAACCCTTCACCGTCTTGTCGAAAAAGGAGAATTCACCAACGAAGAACTTGCTCAGGCAATCAACGACCTGGGCATTGACCGTGAAAAAGCATTTCCGCTCTACGCTTAATGTAGTAACGCGTTATGTTGACCCTTAAGCTCCTCTGTTTTGAGTGGTCTTGTATTCAACTTGTTGTAAGACGACAACATGAGAAGCCATCAAATATAGTGGTTTTTCGCAGCAAAGTTTTGGCAATTTTCTTTAGAACTGAAACCTAATTTTTGACGAAATAGATAAGCTATGGCGAGCGAAATAAAGTTACCTGAACTTGGCGATGGTATTGAATCTGGTGATGTCCTTGAACTCTACGTGAGTGTCGGCGAGGTTGTCGAAAAGGGGCAAGATCTTCTTGAAATCGAGACCGATAAAGCGACCGTCGCCGTGCCGAGTGATGCTGCAGGGAAAATTACCGCTATTCATGTTGCCGTCGGTGATTCGATCCCTGTCGGCTCCCCGATGGTTAGCATTGAATCGGGAGACACCGCAGAAGCTGCGCCCGAAGTCGTTCCAGAGCCACCTGCTGAAGTCGCAAACGAACCGCCCCCAGCGCCCCCTGTTGAGTCGCCCCTCCCAGAGCCTCCTGCTTCAGTTGCTGCTACTCCTTCTCCCACAGTGGCACCTTCTGCGACATCAACACCACTGCCTACTCCTACTGAAGAACAACCTTCTGAGCTGACTGATTCAGATGAGCCAGTTCCGGCAGGGCCGGCCGTCCGGCGTTTTGCCCGTGAAGTCGGTGTCGATCTAACCCAGGTCACCGGGTCAGGCGAGGGGAACCGTATTACTCGTGACGATGTTTTACGTGCAGTCCGTAACCAGGGACGACCTGCCGCACCAAATATAAATTCGTCAACAACTCCCTCTCTCGGCACCAACAGAGCGTTACCGCCTCGACCCTCTACCGGTGAAAATGATAAACATGGCCCCATTCGTATCGAGAAAATGGCCCGAATTCGAAAAGTTATCGGTGCTAAAATGGGTGAATCGTGGTCGACCGTTCCACGCGTTACCAACTTTGACGATGCCGACGTTACCGAACTTGAAAAAATCCGCCAGGCGAGCAAAAACGATTATGCAAGTGCCGGTATTAAACTGACGAGCATGCCTTTTCTTATCAAAGCTGTTGCCCAGTCGCTCCGTCAAAATCCTGAAATAAACGGGGCGGTCGATCTTGAAGCTGGCAAGATCGTTTATAAAGAATATGTCAATGTTGGTATTGCTGTCGATACAGAACGAGGACTCGTCGTTCCTTCGCTACGTGAGGCCGATAGAAAATCAATCTCAGAAATAGCCCGCGATCTCACGACGATTGCTACCAATGCTCGTAACAATACTTTTGGGGTAGAAGACTTACAAGGATCAACCTTTACCATTAGTAACCTTGGAGCCATTGGTGGGACTTATTCAACCCCCATGGTCAACGTTCCCGAGGTCGCTATCCTACTCGTTGGCCGTAGCCGTAAGCTACCTGTGGTTATGGAAGACGACTCAATTACGCCTCGACTTATGTTACCGATGAGCCTCTCCTACGACCATCGACTCGTTGATGGTGCTACAGCCGCACGCTATCTCAATGATATCAAAGGTTTTCTTGAGGCACCAAGTCGCCTCCTTTTAGCCCTTTAGTTTTACAAAATTCTCCAAAGTTTGGTCTAAAAGCACCCTTGCAAAGGGTGCTTTTTTGTTTTCCTGTTCCGAATGCTCTATTACACAAAAAAATTTATTGGATACGCAGAACGTTCCCGCAATATTTTCTGCTAAAAAAACACAAACCCAAACTGCCTCATAACCCCCTAATAAATAACAACTTACAAAATCCCAAGAAAAACAGATCGCCTAAATATTTCAAGAATTCTCAAAACTTTAGTCGCTTTTTGACGAACCATTTGTTGAAGAGACTCTCTAGTAGGGTATTCTGCGGGAGCTGTTTTTGCCGAAAGAGACAATTTTCTCTTTGTCAATCTCTCTGCTTCCTCTATACTTACCCACTTGTAGATTTTTTTACAAACTAATAAAAAGTGGCAGAGCTTTTTTCGTCTTTGCTATAAATCCATAGGAAAACAAGGCGCTTCTTGGCGACTTACAGGAGTTCAGACAATGCGTAACACAACGATCCAGACTGCTGACCGTTCGAGCAATGTTGCTACATTACGAGCTGCAAAGAATGATGGACAAATTGTGTTGTGTGGTTCTTCTGCGCTAAGAAATTCGTCCTCTCATTCTTTTTCTGCAAGTAGTTATGCGCGTTTTGAGGGCTTAGTTTCCCTCTCTGGTGGCACGACGATCGGCGATATTATTGGGAACATTGTTCGTGGTTGCGCGACGATATTCAGTCGTTCGGCAACCAAGACGAATGATGGCAGAACCTCCAATGTCATCGCCACCGAGGATGTTTCTATCCAAAGGTACCGTCACGTTGACCATCTCATGCCATACCATACGAAGCGGACCAACATTGTCAAACATAGCTCTAAAAAGAGCTGCGTGGCAAAAGGGTCGCTTACCATGGATTGGCTGCTACGCCACGAACGCACTCTTTTACTGCCACTGCCGTTGTGCCCGCCCTCTTTTGTTCCGTTGAGTCGTTAGACTCCTTAACAATCGAAACAAAAGTTCAAGAATGCGGGCCTTGAGGACAAACCTCTAAGGTACCGCTTTTTTTTTGGCCGGCACAACAGCGCAAACATTTTTGTTTGTGATCTGAGCAGTTGCTTATTCCCTAATTTTCTACTGAAACTAAACTTTTTAAGAAATAGATAAAATGACTACTTCAAATAAATCTACCAGTGAATCTGTTTTCGACTCTTCAACGACGTTGGAGGTCTTGGTCAATGCGGCCAAAAAAGGGGACAGGAACGCTTTTGGAGAACTTTTCACCCGATTCCGAGATTTGGTTTATGGTATTGCTATCCGTCGTCTCTACAGTGAGGCCGATGCACAAGAGCTTTGCCAAGATGCCTTCCTCCAGGCGATGGAAAAGATCGAGCAGTTGCGTGAGCCAAAAGCTTTTGGTGGTTGGTTACGTTCAATCACTCACCGCCTAGCGATTAATCGTGTTGCTCGTAACATGGCAAATGAATTCGCTGATTCAGAAAATATTCACCTTCATGAAACCACCTTTATCAACCCGTTTCAATCGGCGGTTGAACGTGAAGAACTTGGCGAGATGAATGCGGGTCTCCATCGACTTGGCTCACTCGACCGAGATACACTGATTTCATTTTACTATGAAGGGAACTCCCTCCTTGAAATGAGTGACCACTTTGAGGCACCTGTTGGAACCATCAAACGTCGTTTGCACGTTGCCCGTAAACGTTTGGCCAAAGAAGTCGAACCATTATTGGCGACATAACGTAGGATGAAAATCGACTCTAGCCGAGCCCCTTTGCCAGTCTCGTGAAAACGAACTACTTTGGCAAAGGGGCCTTTTTCTTCCACACCCATATTCATTCCTGATACAGCGGGCTTTCATTTTGACTGCCTGCCCGTTTGTACGCCTTCTTTCTTAACCGAGCGGCTATCAAAATCAAAGAGGTACCGCTACGAGGCAGCTAACCCCTTATTTTATAGCTAATTAGGTTCGCTTCTTCATAACAGGTCTGAACATGGTCTCTATAGTTCAGCGATCAACTTGATGATGGCCATCTCGTTGATATCCTCTTTCTGTGAAAAGGAGGAGGGACTCACCACATACCGACCTCAAATAACCAAAGCCCCCTTGGCCGTCGACAAACTCTATTAGATATCGCCCCACTAGCGATGCCCATTTTTTGCCTACCTATTTATCGACGTTCGCCAAGGAGAATTATGTTAGGGGTCTGTAAAAAATTAGGGAGTGGCCTATAGATTACATATTCGTCAAATCGTCTTCGGCTGGTTGCTTGCCAAGAGCTTTATCAAGGGCAGCAGCCAAAGCCTTTTTCAGTTGTTCAGGATTCTTGCTCTCTCTATGAATATAGATACGGCATTGACGTCTGGCACCTGGCAAGTTGTGGTAGTTTTCATTCTCAGACAACCTTTTTACCATGCCGTTTGCTGCGTCGTATTGCCAATTGTGTTGTTCCTCGGTCGGTCGGTGAAGGTGACGTGCAATATCGACCCGAAAACGGGCCTCTTTCCATTCGTCTGGTAGAAGTTTACCCAGGGTCCGCTCGACGTTATCTGGATCATTAAAAGTGTGAGTTACCTCAGACTTGTCACGGGTGAAAACGAGTGATTCCTGGCAGGCGAACAACCAATCACATTGTCGGTCGAGCATTGCCTTCCATTTCTTTCCAAGCCTTCTTTTCTCTTTGTCTGGACTCTCAGGCCATTTGGCGACCTCAACCAACAAAGAAAACTCAGTAAACTGTCGATAAGCCTCTAGGTTCTCGGCAGGATTGCCGGCAGGAAAAAAAAGATGGTGACTCTCTTTAAACAGATCTGCTAACATAAGGTCGATTGCCTGGACCGTCCGATGAAAATAAACATTCGCGAAAAGTTCCGATTTAGCATTCATAAAGTGGATAAGACTCCCCATTCCACGCTCATGAATGGTCAATCCTTTCTCGGTGAAAAAACTATAGTGCAAAAGTCGCTGAAGATCGAACGAACGAAGACTATACCCTGACATATAGGCATCTCTTAATACAAAGTCCATATTGTCGATCGTATAAATTCCACAAAAAAGACTTCTTAAAAAATGGAGCCATCGAGGGTGGCCCTCTTCATTTTTACGTTGTGAAGGATCTTCCTTGGGGCGTTGGATAAGCCAGGCGATTTGCCCAGGATCAAGGCGTTCTTTGTCACTAAGCTGACCATTAGGATTTCTGCGAACTTTTTCAAGGAGGGGGCCTAACTCATCAATGATAATCTTAGCCCCTAAGGTCTCATGAGTGAGGTTGTAATCTTTTTTTAGAAAATGGTCGTCAAAAAAATGGCCAAAGGGACCATGCCCAACGTCATGCAATAGCCCGGCCATTCGTAGAAGAGATTCAACATAAGGGCGGCTCGGTAATTTATTTTTCCCTTTTTCAACACCAAAGACCTCTTCAAGGCTGGGGTAGAGCTTTTCAATAACGACACTCGCAAGGTGCATGGCCCCTATAACGTGTTGAAAACGGGTATGCTCAGCCGTCGGAAAAACCCACCACGCCGTCTGTAGTTGATGAATTTGGCGAAGGCGCTGGACCCAGGGGTGGTCGATGATTTCTCGCTCGGAGACTTCCTTGCCCTTGAGGTCAACATCCGAGATAAACGGAATGTAGCCATGGATCGGATCATGAATGAGGTTTTCCTGAAGGTAGTTTTTCATAGTCGGCTCACAAGGGAGAAGTTCAAATGTGCCAGGAACAATCGGCTCTTTTCGCCGTATTGTACCTCAGGGTACCTCCTTTTACCATCAGCGTAGAATCTCGAATGGGAAAGGGAAAATGTCCTGTTCAATCGACCGAAGACCCGGGGAAAAGCAAAATTTAACGCTTGCGTAGAAAATTGCCATTCTTCGGTTTTTCTCGATAACGAGAATATCGTTGGCTGGTTAATTTTTGACACGACAAAAGGACTTATTTTCTGCATTCTGTCAACTATTCTTGCCAGATGTTCGAAGATATGGCTCTAGGTTTGGATAAATTGTTCTCTGTGTGCCGATAATTTTTAGACCCTTTGTCATGCTAAGATATCTTGAAAGGGTAGGGTGGCCTTGCCTGTGTTTGGCTCAAAGGACAGGGGAATTGAATTTCTGTTGTGCCAAATGAAGAATAGGGTTACAATCGCAGTACAAAATAGGCAAGAGGCGTAGGCTATGCAGCCCCTGCCTTTAACATCTGAAAGTCGCCAGAACATAAAGAGGGTGCTACGAGGTTGTACCTGCAGCGTGGCAAGAGAGGTCGTTTATTTTCGTTAAAAATGAAGGCAAAGACATCTGTCAGTTTTTGTCTAACATAAAGTCAGTGCACGTTTCGCTTAAAGGAATGAGCAACAACGTTATTAGGGAGTTTTGTGGTGAAATACGTATTTAGAACCCTTCTATTCGTCTCTGCAATAAGCAGTGTTTTTGTCGGTACCTCTCTTGAGGCCGGTTTTGACTCTACCAACGATTCCAAGGTTGGTGAGAAAAAAGAAGCGACCCGAGATGCCACAAGTGGTAACCTCTCTACGGAAGCTCGCAAAGCCGCATCTCGAACCGAGCGAATTTTCCCCCAAACGACCAAGGCACTTGGAATTATTCCGAATCTTGACCGTTTTCTTGCCAACTTGGAAAAGACCAAGTTAGGAAAGCTAGCAACCGATCCTAAGATGGAACCGTTCCTCGTCGATTTCAAACGTCAACTCGAAGAGCGCCTCTTTAAAAATGGTGGCAGTCTGGCGATTTCCTGGGAAGACCTTCAAGCGATAGGTGGTGGTGAAGTTCTTATTGGTGCGATGCACAATGGTACTCGTCCTGCTTCGCTGCTAACGATAGAAATTAGTGGTAAAGAGGCGGCTGCGAAGGCACTTCTTCAAAAAATTGAAGCTCGTCAAAAAGCAGACGGCGCTACCGTTACCAGAGGAACCAGCTCTGGTGTTTCTTATACAGTCCTTACCTTTCCTGTACGAGAAGGTTTTAGACAAAAGTTTGCTTTTTACGGCCTAACAGACAAGTACTTGCTCGCATGCGATCAAAAAACCGAGTTCACCAACGCTATTCGTCGTTTACAAGAAGAGGGGCCGCAAAGTGATGCTCTTATTCTCTCACCAAAATACGACTCGATCCTGAAAAGGTGTAGTCAAAACCCAGCCCTGGCTCCTTATAACCACGAGCTTTCTTGGTACATTGACCCGTTTGGTTACGCCCAAGTTGCCAGAGATTATTACGAAGGTGAGCGACAACGAGGTAAGGACTTCCTTAAAATCTTAAAAGAACAAGGTTTTGATGCAATCGAGGGAGTCGGTGGCAAAGTCTATTTTACCGCCGATAATCAGGTCGACATTTATCATCAGACCTTTGTTTCTATTTCTCCCGAAAAAAAACTGGCGGCACGAATGTTAAAATTCCCCAATAGTAATGACTTAACGCCTCCGGCATGGGTACCCGAAGACTCGACAACTTACCTTGCCTTATCATGGGATATCTCGAATGCTTTTGAATCGTTTGGTTCACTTTATAACGCTATTGGTGGCGAAGAAGATTTGTTTGAAGACACAATAGAGAGCCTAAAAAACGAAGAGAGTACCAACATCGATCTTCGCAATGACATTATTCGCCATCTCTCGAATGAAATTTTTAGTTTCACCGAATTAAAAAAGCCTATCGTCCCCGACAGCGAAAGCCGTGTTGTAATTCTAACCTTGAATGACCCCAAAGCGGCTGGTGAATCGTTCAACCGTATTGGTTCACGTGAACCCAACTTTCAGAGACGAACCTACAAAGGGTATACTATCTGGGAAGGGATCGAAGAAGAGGACGACGACTCAATGCCTGAAATCCCGGTCCTTAGTATTGATGGGCCTGGTTTTGAAGTTTACCACGAAGAGGAGGTCGATGAAGAAGTCGTTGAAATGGCCGTCATCTCTTACGCCGTCGTTGGCAAACACCTTGTCGTCGGTACAACTATTGACGGGGTCAAACAGACCATTGACCGGATAGAAAACAGCGAAAAACCACTTGCTAAACGGACTAACTATCAACGGCTTCATACTGTTTTGACGAACCTGAACACCGGGCCAAAAAGTTTCTATTTCTACCTCAATGGTAAAACAGCCTACCACACGACTTATGAGCTGTTTCGGACTGGAAAAATGCCAGAGGCAACTAACCTCATTGGGCAAGCCCTCAATGCCATTTTAACAGAACCGTTAACGGAAGCTGAATTTGAAAGTGACGACTTCAACCCGACCGTTACGCGTGAACAGGAATTCGATGCTCGTAAACTACCACCATTTGCAGAAATCACCCAGTATCTTGGAACGGCTGGTTTTTCGATTACCTCAGAGACAGATGGGCTCTATATTTCTGGCGCCCTCCTCAAATAAGTTCATTCTTACTAAGTAGTAACGACAAAAAAACAAGAGGCCAGCTCATTTAGCTGGCCTTTTGTAGGTAGATTTTTCTGGTAAAATTCAGAAAGAGCTCGTGGCTTACTTTGGTTGCAATCTAGCCTCGGAAGCTTTGTCTAAAAGTGGGCTTTGCAGTCGACCATTGACAAAGGTCAACCGGGTCCAAAAAGGGTGTTGTCGGTCACCCCGGGTACGAACATCTTCGAGAAGGGCTTCGGCCTTTGGAGTGAGTAACTCTTTGTAGACTTTGTTCCCACCAAAATAGATTGTTATCACTTTCTCAAAGTCAACAAGATCGGGATTTAGGCAGACTGTTATCGTTGAGGCGCCACCACGTACCCTAATAAAGTTCTCTTTCGTCGTTTCGAAAGTCATTTTTGCCGGTTTTGCACTAGAAAAACCGAGTAGCTCTGGAGCGATCATATTCCTCTTTGGCAGGTCCTCTACTTCGAGCCAGTAGAAAAAATTATCCCATGGTCTCAATGTATAATATTCATATTCTCTTCCGTATTCCTTCGGAAAGGTTCGTATCTTTCCATTCATCCAGCGGAAAAGTTGGGGAAGCTCTTCAAAGAAATGGTCGTTGCCACGCCCAATATACTCGACAAGAACACAGTCATACCCAAAGTGACTGAGGTAATCATCAAAGAGTGAGCTGTTTGTATTGACTTTATAGTTATCGAGTTCTCCTAAAACAAACATAAAAGCGGTCGAAAACCGGGTATTCTCACGATAACTTCGGGTATACCCGGTCGAGTAGGCACCGATTGGAATAACCCCTGCCCACAAATCAGGATGAGCCATGCCAATGTCCCACGCCGCAGTTCCGCCAGCGGAATGCCCCGAAAGATAGACCCGATCGGTGTCGATCGAAAAGTATCGATGGGCATCGCGCAGCGCGTGTAAAACAGCTGCCTGCTCAACCAAGGTTGCCTTGTAACCGCTAGGCTTTTTCTGCCATTTTGGCGATAGAACAATGTAGCCATGGCGAGAAGCCTGCCCATAACGTCTTCGCTCCTCTTTTCGGTATTGTCCGGCCCACCAATCGATTTGCCAAAGCTCTTTTCCACTAGGGGCCAGGGTTACAACACAAGGGTACTTTCGGTGCGGATCGTATTCAGGAGGGAGCTGGACAAAGTACTCGATGTTCTCTTGAGTTCGAAGTCCAACCGTTTTTTGAAGATAGAGTCCCGAGATACCTTCGTACTCATCGTCAGGCAAAGGCAACAGAGGCTTCATTAAGGCTAAGACTTTGGAAAGAAACTCAGGTGCACTCCCTTCTTTTTCCAGAAGGGCTTTTAAGTGTTCTTGTCGTTTGAGTTGACTCGACTCGGTCAGGTACTCTCGAGAGAGGCGATAAGTTTCAGGTAATGAGAGAGCCAGTGCCAAATCCTGTTTACTGTGGTCTGTTCCAAAATACCAGCCACTTATTGCAAGGGCGATTTTCTCTTCCGCAGAGACGGCTGGGTTTTTTGCAAGTGAGGCAAAGGTCGTAAGCCGCTCTTGAGTCGAAATTTTTAATTCAGATGCCAAAACATTCTCTTGAAAGTCAAGAGCGATTTTTCGTTGTGCCTCATTTTTGATCTGTTGAGCGATTTGACCAAAAGACTCTAAAAGTGTTGTGTTGTAGCTCCCTTTTTGTTCTATTGCTTCTTGAATTTCTTTTAGTTCTAGCAGTATCTCACCCGAGATCCCTTCGACCGGGAACAGTTCGATCATTTCAGAAACCAAATTGTATTGTCCTGACTCCTGGCGTATTTTGATCTCATCGACAATCTGGCGCGCCCCCATCTGGGTCAGTTCGGTCAATTGTTGTTGAAACTCTTCAAGTTCGGGAAATTCGGCCAAAATTTCAGCGAGTTCTAACCGAGCATCATGAAACCGATTCGCCTCAATATACAGACGTACTAATCGTAAACGTTCATCAGGGTTTTGTGGGTCAATCTGAGTAAAAAGAAGCTCTTTGAGTTTATCTCTTGAGAAACTACTTGTCGCTAAACGCATATCCCATGAATAGTTTGCACCGCCAACCAGACTTTGAACACGGACATACTCGGGATCGATTTGGGTAATCCCTTGTTGAACATGGATTACCCCACTTTGAGTTTGTAAAGAATAGACCCGTCGCCCCCATTGGTCAAACGGTGTCACATTCACGGGTGTTCCAACCGAAGCCAAAGTACCACCACTGGTGATGACCGAGGGTTGATCGAAACGGAATACTTCTGAAATATTAACGACCGTTGGTACCGTTGTAACGATCGCCTTTTTACGTAAATAGACCCTGCGCAAATTATTAGTGACAATGGCAATCGGCTTGATGCCCGTCCGGTTTTTCGCTGTTTCCCGACCTGTTACACTTGCTACCATCCCCATGGCACCTGAAACGGTGTAGCCACCTGTTATCGCAAAGTCATCGCCGTAGGCAACGGATAGACCTGCAACATTGGCCGATTGAGCAGGGATCTCAAAAAGAATACCGATACAAACGACTAAAAGAATAACGGATCGGGCCATTCGCTTTCTCATCTTTGGGAAAAACTTGCACGATAAAGATAAAACCTACTATAACCTACTCTACTATATGTAGTTTTTTCCCGCGGACAAGTCAACTAGATTGTCCTAAGGTGGGGAAACAAGACTACCTCTCCCTTGAGAAAAGGGTAAGGAGTGAAGAAAAGAGTTTCTCAAGAAGTTTTCTCTGGGCCAAGTATTAGCCGATCAAGTCGAGTTTGTGCCCCGAATGTGGGCTTCGCCCCATATTTGCCGCTACTTCGATCAATTCGACTGCTGCGTCACCTTGAAGACGTGTCGCATCAAGTTGTTTTGCTGCCATTGCAAACGCAATTTTGGCATGTATTTGGCTTTCTTGGGCAGACATTACAGACTGCGTAGCACACGATACACAAGACATAAAACAGGTCTCAAAAGGGTAAAACGGTCTTACCAAAAATCCTAAGCAGCGATAAACATACTGGCACAAGGAAAAATGAACCAAGGAGGTACAGGTAAAGGATAGCCCCCATATTGGCAATCGACAAGTCAGAGGCTTCTTTACCCTCTTTTTTGTCAGTTTATAGAAAGAGGAGGGCTCCGATTGAGGCTATTATGGTCAATTATAACGATTAAACCGTTGGAATAGTTTCTCTTAGCTGGTCTCTTTGATTGTCTTTGCCTAAATCGAGGGTCACTAAAACCTTCAGACAACCTCCAGTCGCTTGATTTCCACCATTTCCGGGAAGCGGTATTTCGTATAAAATACTTACACCGTTGCAAAAGTCGACACTTTTATTGCTTGACGTTTTCGTACACTCGGCCACTTAAGAAACGATTCTCTCCATCTGGGTAAATACTAAGCTTGTGAATGACAACCATTGCCAATCGATTACAACGGATCAAGAGCTTCTCGACTATTGCCAACAACTAGCCTCTACTGAGTACCTTGCCTTTGATACCGAGTTTCTCTCGGGCAACACTTACCGCTCCTACCTCTGCCTTGTTCAGGTTGCCACCGCGGAGGGTATCGCTCTTATTGACCCTCTCGATATCGTAGACATGACTCCCTTCTGGAAAATACTTTGCGAAGGGGACCACCAGACGATCGTCCATGCCGGAAGGGAAGAGCTTCGTTTTTGCCTCCAGGCAACGGGGCAACTTCCCAAAAATCTTTTTGACATTCAGCTCGCCGCTCCTTTTATTGGTATGGAACATCCTGCCGCTTACCAAAACCTTGTGAATAAAGTCTTGGGCATTGAAATTTCTAAAGGAGAAACGAGGACCGACTGGTCTCGTCGCCCCCTCTCTAAAGGTCAGCTCGAATACGCTCTTCAAGATGTCCTCTATCTCAAAGAAATTACAGAACATTTTGAACAACGGCTAGAGGAGCTAGATCGGACTTCATGGTTTCAAGATGAGGTTGAGGCCTGGAAAGAAGAACTTTGCCATACTGAAACAGAAGGTCGGTGGCGTAAAGTCTCCGGGACGGCCTCCTTCAATCGACGTTCACTTGAGGTCGTCCGCCGCCTCTGGCTTTGGCGAGAAGGTTTGGCAGAACGGTTTGATCGCCCACCGAAAAAAATTTTACGAGACGATTTGATTGCCGAGCTAGCAAGACGGCGTATCACGAGCTTGAAAAAAATAGAAGAAGTTCGAGGAGTTGCCCACGGTCTCTCACGTTCCCAATTAGCCGAAATTCCAGCCATTATCAAGAAGGCCAACGACTGCCCAATCGATCTGTGCCCCCATGTTCTTCGTAAAGAGAACTCCAGACACATCACTTTGTTAGCTCAACTAATTACGACTGCAATCCATACAACATGCCGTGAGCAACAAATCACCCCTTCTATCGTCAGCTCTACGCAAGATGTTCGAGACCTGATTTCTTACCACCTTGCCAAGGGAAAACCTTCGAAAAAACCGAGTATGGCAACAGGCTGGCGGGCTAAACTGGTTGGTAATCTTGTCGAAGAGATGTTACAAGGAAAAATTGCGATTCGTATCCAAAATCCCCATAGTGAGTCGCCTCTTTCTTTCGAAACGGTCAGCCAACCCCCTAAAAATGGTAAACCGTCTTAAAAATTCAGCCAAGATGGAACTTCTTTAAAAAATTTGCACTCGGCGTTTTCAAATCGCCTTAACCTGGCCGACTAAAACTCGAACCCTTTACCCTCGCACGAAATTCCTTGAGATTGGGAGAAGCCAATACTAAAATAAAGGTCTTGGTACTAAACCAAAAGATATGTGTGACCATTCTATTTCCTGCCCCATTTTCTAATATTTCAATGAAGCTATCTCTCTGGCATTTCCTTTTTTGCACGACTCTCTTGTTCTGGAGCTCTACTCTTTCAGCCCAAGGTCGCAACAACGCAAACCAAACGACAGAAAAAACATCCCTTGAAGAAGGGTTGCCGAGAGGCACCTTATTACGAGAGAACGAATCAATTTTTACAACAAAGGCAAAGCTCTTTGCAACCGGTTTTGCACAACCGGAGGCGCTGGCAGCCGATGCTCTTGGAAATATTTATATCGCTGATTACCGGTTTCGCGGAGCGATTGGAAAAATCACCCCGGACGGCTCTGCCTCAATCTTTACCCTCTTACCTGAATACCTTGAGGAAGGAGAGAGGGACCTTCAAATTACAGGCCTTCGTATTGACAACAATGGTCAAGTCGTTGGAACCGAGTCAAAAACAAATTCACTCTTTCTTGTCGACCTTGCCGGCGAAACGGTTGAAATTTTAGCCGATCGTTATCTTGGTCGACAATTTCAAAACCTTTGCGATCTTGCAATTGCACCAAATGGTGACATTTACTTCCTTGATGCCGGCGATTCCGACAAAACAAACAGTGGGACGCTCTACCGTTTTAATATCGTTGAAAAAAAGGTGGAAACCGTTTTCGAAAACCTTGACAGGCCCCGTACTCTTGCAGTCGATCCCATTAAAAATGAAATTTTCCTTACCGAAGAAGGCAAAAGCCGGCTTTTACATCTTCGCTTTGCTACCATTGAGAACTCAGAGAATCGAGCCCTGGTCGATCTTCGAGAAATCGCCTATTTTCCTCCCCAAGGATCTGATCTACCGGGCCTACGTTTTGGTGGGATCGCTTTTGATCAAAAGGGGCATATCTATCTTTCAATGACGGTCCAATCATCGGAAACATCCAATGGTAGCGAAAACAACGTCTCTCAAGAGGGCCTGAATGCTCTTCTAACCGAAGAGAAAAGCCTAGCAAAGAAAACAGAACCAAGTAGCCAACTGATCGTCTTGAATCCTCAAACAGGTAAAGTCCTTGAGACCCTCGCAGTGGGTCGTGGCCGAGTAACAGACCTTCACTTTTTCGAGAACCATCTCTACCTCACTCTCCCTGACAAAGAGGCCGTCTTTCATATCGAAAGTCGATACAAAGGGTTCCTCTACACACCATTTCAAAGATAATGTGTGAAGACTTTGTTCTCTCGTTATCTCTTTTGCATTCTACTTTTATCCCAGTTGAAGTATAAAAATATGTCGACACGTAGAGAAAATATCGAATCGATGCTCGTCGATGATCCTAACGACACTTTTTTGCAGTACGCCTTGGCAATGGAACTTGAAAAAGAAAAAGAGCATGAAAAAAGCCTTACGATACTAGACAAACTTTCCAAGGGAAGCCCTCCCTACGTACCGGCCTTTTTTATGGCAGGACAACAGTTGGCGAAACTAGGACGAGTCAATGAAGCCCGGACATTTTTACGAGAGGGTATTGAAGTAGCACGTTCTGTGAATGATCTACACGCTGCTGGCGAGATGGCCGACTTTTTGGCCTCTCTGGGAGAGCTAGGCGAATAGGCTAAACGCCCCAAAGAAATCTACAGATATCCTTGGTCTAGGTAGGGGAAACGGAGATAGGGCACGGGCCTCAATGGAAATTTTGCAGAGCTTGGTGACCTTTAGAAGTACCTAGGTTATTAGTAAATGTCGAGCGTAGTAATAGCGTAGAATAGCAAATGGAAGTTAAACCGTTCGGCAAGCAGACGCAATACTGCAAGTCGAGCAGCCACCTCCACCTGTCCCACAACCACCTGTTGCCGCCTCGGTTCCACAGCCGGGACCACAGCCAGCCTCCAGAGTTTGAGCAAACGACTCGATTTTCATCGTCGCTTCATACTTTTTTGATAACGTTTCTAAATAGTCGTGCAGGTTTGGAGCGATCTCTCCTAAAAAGTAAAAATAGATTTCACTTCCATCAAAAAGAAGTTCGACATCAAGGAGCAGGGTCTCTGGGCTTTTCTCCGTCAACCACGACTGACATTCGGCGATCGCTTTGTCCTTATTTTTTTCAAGTCGTTGCCATAAAAGGTCATCAGAAGGGGTCAGATGGCGCAACAAGTCACCTTCGGGCTGTTGTACCAGTGAGTCTGCTAATAATGCTCCTTCATCCAACACAACTGAATTTAAAATTTCACCAACCTCAAGGCCTCGGTGTGAACGACACAGAACCCGATCACCCAAGACGTAGCTCTGCTGGCTGGCGGCCCGAAAAAGGCCGACAAAGCTTTGGCAACTATACCGAATCAAGTAGAGAGGCATTAGGTAACATTCACCCTTAAAACATATTTGTGGGTATCATTACAAGAATGTTTTCTGCTGTCTGCTTTTCCACAAGAAAAAACCTGAAATCCATTTATAAGAAAGTCACATTGTAATGGAAAGAGAGGGGTTAAGCAAACGTCCCTTTTTGAGTTATAATACCCCTTTCGTTCCAGTTTATAAACAGTTTCTGCTTCAATTTCACCGGATGCCGACATGTCGCCTCTTCAATCTAATAATTCGACGACCTCTTCAACGACAACTGACTGTGAAACATCAAACTGCTGTAGCACCGTCTCTACAGATAACTCTGCCACAAACGGTACTGCCAATAATGGCATAGACAGTGACATAGACACCGCCTGTTATAATTGGGAAAAGCTCGCCGACTCGGTTTTGGCTGGGCATGCGATCACTTATGCCGAGGGTGAGGCGATTCTCGGTGCTCCCGATAACCAGCTTTTGTCGATCTTGGCGGCTAGTTATAAAATTCGCCACCGTTATTTCGCAAATACCATCCAGCTCTATTTCCTCATGAATGCCAAAAGTGGCCTCTGTCCCGAAGACTGTAGTTACTGTTCACAATCCAAAATTTCAAAGGCTCCGATTGAAAAGTACAATCTTCTCAATCGAGAAAAAATCATGGCCGGCGCCCAAGAGGCAGTCGACCGCCAATCGAAGACCTACTGTATTGTTATTTCTGCCCGCGGCCCAAGCGAACGAGAAATCCAGGCAATCGAAAAAATGGTTCCTGAGATCAAAGAAAAACACGATCTCCACATCTGTACGAGCCTTGGCCTGTTGACTGACGAGCAGGCTATTCGCCTCAAGGCATGTGGTGTCGACCGCGTGAATCATAACCTGAACACTGGCCCAACCCACTACGAAAAAATCTGCACGACACACACCTTCGAAGATCGCATTAACACCCTTCACTCAGTCCGTAAAGCGGGTATGGAAATATGCTCGGGAGGGATTATCGGCATGGGCGAAACGACAACCGATCTCGTTGAAATGGCTCTAAAACTCCGTGAGCTCGAGGCCGAATCAATCCCGATTAACTTCTTAAATGCTATCGATGGGACCCCTCTTGAAAAACAAGATGACCTCTCACCAAGTTACTGTCTTAAGGCGCTTGCACTTTTCCGATTCGCCAACCCTTCGCGAGAAATCCGAATCTCTGGTGGGCGTGAGATTCATCTCCGTTCGTTGCAACCACTGGGACTCTATCCAGCCAATTCGATGTTCGTTGGCGACTATCTGACAACAGATGGACAATTGCCCGAACAAGATTACCAAATGATTAAAGACCTCGGTTTTCAAATTACAAAAAACGAAACATACGAAGTCTAAGGCTCAATAATAGGCATCCGCTTGGTTTTGCCGATTTTCTGAAGTCTGTATTTCTAAAGTCCAGATTTCTGAGATCTACTGAATTGGTGGAACCTTGGAAATCGGAGCAGGGCATTCCCGCTTGAGCGTATAAACGACGTACTTTGTCTGGCCGTAGCCCATATTGGTAGCTGCAGAGGTAATCGCCTCCCACCCCTGCATACCTAGCTTGTTTAGCTGTTCATCAACTTCACTCGCATCAAGCTGACCACCAGTGAACCATCCTGTCGCCTCTATTTTTACTGTCTTGTATTCCCAATACCTCATAAGTACTTAAGCCTTTAGAGCATCTCCCTAAAGACAGCGAAAGAACAAACACGGGGCCACATAAGGGGAGGGGACAACATTTTTAAGCCCCCTCCCGTCGGCATCTCTTCTACACCACATTTTTCTGCACCACATCTTTTCTATAGCTTCTGTCAAAAGATGCCGTAACTCACCTACTTTGCAGGAGGTGACGGGAGGGTGATTTTCAGCAGTTGTCCCCCCTTTTCTGTCTCACTCTCTTGGGGACTACCAAAAACCGTTACGTAGAGTGAACCATCGTCACCAAAAACGAGCGATGTCGCCTTGTCGAGTGCGAGCAGCTTGGTAGCGACGACCTCTTGCTGATTTTTCTCATCAAGTTTGGCATCCAGACGATAAAGCCCACCTGCAGATGTATCATGCCATGAAAAATCGAGAGCGTAGAGGAGGTTTTCCTGTGGGGAATAGGCCAGACCGGTAATATCACTTAGCCCTGTTTTAAAGTTCGCCAACTTTTCCCCTGTTCTGGGATGGTAGTAAGTTAACAAACTATCGCCAGGGACCAAAATTTCCCCCATTTGGCCAACGGCGAGAAACCCCTTGGGACAAGTCGTAATAGCGACCGGCGCATCGACCTGGGTCGCCTCTTTACTGGCAATAAATCGCTTAAGTGGTGTAAACTTGGTCCCATTTTGCTCCGTTTTTGCAACCCAACCTTTGGTATCGTCACCATTGCACGTTGTAAAAATTCCGTGCCGATTAATCGTAACGCCGTAGAAATTCCCTTCACCGAGTATTTTGTCATCTGGGCCCAAGTTCCCCAAGTTGACAGCCATTTTATCGGCAGTGATCGCTTTTTCACCGACAGCCGGAACGTCGTAAAGGCGTAGCAGATCTTTTCCATCGATGAATCCACCACCACCGACGACGAGTCGCCCTTTTTCCAAAAAGGCTAAGCCGAGAGGACCGATATTATATTTTGGTCCTGTCCCGTAAACATCAATTGGGAAATCCGTAATAACCTCGCTCGCCTGACCTTTGTGGATACGGATAATTTTTCCCGCGGCGCTGTCTGAAACAAACAGGTCACCAGTACCAGGCTCGATAGCGACCCCACAAGGATTATCAAGACCACCAAGCAGAACCTCAACCTTAATTTCTGATTCTACATGACCGTCATGAACCTTGGTATCTTCTTGAGCACTGGCAAGTGTCACCATAAAAGCAAGAGAGAAAAAACAAGTGGTAAGGGTGTAATATCTTTTCATCGACAGAACCTTTAGTAAATAGAAAGGGGCAAATTAGTCAAAGAAATGCCAAAAGCAAACCTCCGCATTGTTACAAATTGCCACCGAATAGACAAGAACTTTCCTAAAAAAGAGGGCGGCCAATAGCCTGCCTGTCTCGTTATGATTATAGAACCTCTAGGCTTCTGCCCCGATGGGAGTGGTTCAACTCCTCTTTAGAAATACAAGAAAATTAAAGGCTAGGATCGTGAGCCTTTTCGTAGGCGAGTATTTTCTCTTCTTGTTCCAGTGTCAACGATATTTTATCTAGGCCATTAAGAAGGCAGTGTCGCCGAAACGGGTCGACCTCAAACGAAAAAGAGAGGCCACCATCTCCTGATATCTCTTGTTTTTCCAAATCAATTGTCAGCTGGTACCCCTCGTTTTGCTCGACTTTTTGAAAAATTGTTTCGATCTCGTCTTCTGAGAGAGCAATCGGAAGCGCCCCATTATTGAAACAATTGTTGAAAAAAATGTCAGCAAATGTCGGCGCTAAAATGACTTGAAAGCCGTAGTCGGTCAGTGCCCAAACGGCATGTTCCCTACTTGAACCACAACCAAAATTGCGGCGAGTTACCAAAATCGACGCACCCGAAAACTCGGGCCGATTGAGTTCAAACTTTGGGTTCAAATCGTGGTTGTCCAAATACCGCCAATCGAAAAATAAAAATTTCCCAAAGCCGGTCCGCTCAATCCGTTTTAAAAATTGTTTTGGGATAATCTGATCGGTATCGACATTTGCTCGATCCATCGTTGCGACGACCCCGGTCATTTTCGTAAATGGTTTCATCGTTGTTCGTCCTTATTTTTAGTTCGTTCTATGTTGAAGGTTTAAGCCTGTTTAATTTTATTAGACATCATTCTTGCCGTACTATTGCTCGATACGTGGCTTACTTGTAATTCCACTCCCGAACATCGACAAAGTGCCCTGAAATCGCCGCCGCTGCCGCTGTCGCCGGTGAGACGAGATGGGTCCGACCGCCACGTCCCTGGCGCCCTTCAAAGTTACGATTACTCGTCGAAGCACAACGCTCTCCGGCTTCGAGTTTATCGGGATTCATTGCTAGGCACATACTACAACCTGGTTCTCTCCATTCGAGACCGGCCTCTTGAAAAATATTGTCAAGCCCCTCTTCTTCGGCCTCTTTCTTAACCTGTCCCGAACCGGGGACGACCATCGCCTGGACGTTGCTGGAAATTTTATACCCTTTTACCACCGCAGCGGCCGCTCGGAGATCTTCAATACGAGCATTGGTGCAAGAGCCGATAAAGACCCGATCAACCTCGACCTCCTGCCACGAAGAACCGGCAGAAAGCCCCATATATTCAAGCGATTGGGCTGCCGACTTTTGATCGACCTCGTCGGAGTAATCACCTGGAGAAGGAATTTTTGCATTAACATCAACAACTTGTCCAGGGTTTGTCCCCCACGTTATTTGGGGCGCTATATCCTCTGCGAAAAATTTCTCACTCCGGTCGTAGGTCGCTCCAACATCAGTTGGCAGTTTCTTCCACTGAGCGACAGCCTCGTCAAAGTTTTCGGGTGCGAACTCTCGTCCACGAATATAGTCGTAGGTAACCTGGTCGGGGGCAATGAGGCCAGCACGGGCTCCCGCCTCAATCGACATATTGCAGACGGTCATTCGCTCTTCCATACTTAGCGACCGAATAACACTCCCTGTGTATTCAAAGATATACCCCGTTCCACCAGCCGTTCCAATTTGCCCAATAAGATAAAGGACCAGATCTTTTGCCGTAACGCCAGGGGATAGCTCGCCCTCAATTCCAAGCTCGAATGTTTTAGGATAAAACTGTGGTAACGTCTGGGTCGCCAAGACGTGTTCGACCTCACTCGTTCCAATTCCAAACGCAATCGATCCAAAAGCACCATGAGTTGCCGTGTGGCTATCGCCGCAGACGATCGTCATTCCTGGCAGGGTCAGACCAAGCTCTGGCCCAATAATATGGACGATCCCTTGCCGGATATCGTCAAGGTCAAAAATTCGAACACCAAACTCTTTACAATTTTGGCGTAATGTTTCAATTTGCTGCTTTGCAATTTGGTCGATGATTGGCAGAGATCGATCGGTCGTCGGAACATTGTGATCAGGGGTAGCGATTGTTTTATCAGGGCGACGGACAGTACGACCGGCAAGACGGAGCCCTTCAAAGGCCTGGGGACTCGTTACCTCGTGAATAAGATGAAGATCGATATAAAGGAGGGTCTGCTCACCCTCGGGGGCATGAACGACGTGGTTTTCCCAAATTTTTTGGCACATCGTTTTGGGTTGGGAACATTCAGTCGTTTGACTTGCGTCCTCTTTTGGCTTGGAAATCGTCGAGTGAGATTCCCCATCCGGGCTGATATTCATAGGTATCCATCCATTTGGCTAGAACAAGAACTGGTCAATAATATAATTTATTTTAAAAAGTGTCGTTCAAAATAACTCTCTCTTTCGTGTATCTTCATAAAGACAAGGCCCTTCCATTATACGGTAAAACCGGCCAACTGTGGAGTTCCCAAGAAGGCCCTCTCTGCCTGTGCCTCATACAATCGTAGCGATCGGTACATGTTGCCACCTCTTTTCGACTATTTCTGCTTTTCTCTTACTCTCTGGTAATCGAGAACGATTATTATAAAATATCTTCTTTCGACCTACTATTCCCATGATACTCTTTCCAGAGCTTTGTATGACAGACTCTCAGAAAAATGGCGCCTCTTCTGATACGAGCCAAGGAGACAAAATCGAAACCGTTGTCCTTCAAACGATCCAATGGATTCTCAGCAAAAAGGAGAGCCTCGGCAAAACTGCTCAAACGAGTCGCCTTGGCGCGGTTACCCCTGAGCAACGACTTCGTGAAATTGATGGACTTGAGTCGCTCGATCTTGCCGAGCTCGTTATCCGTTTGGAACAATCTTTTGGCTTCGATCCCTTCTCACGTGGTGTTACCACACCACTTGAGACCGTTGCTGATCTTTGCAAGGTCTACAGAACCTTTCAAGATAACTCCTCAGGTGAGAGTTAAACGACCGAATATAAAACCAACCTTCGAAAACCGATGTCCCTTTCTGTGAACCTTTGGCCTCTCTATGTTCTCACTATTAGCCCAACTCTTAGTACATAATGAGGAACGAACGTCTTGGGAAACATTTTCCAAATTACCCTTTATTATTGAGGCAAGCAACGTAAAAGAGGGCAATTTTAGCAAAAGTCAAAAACCGCCCCAAAGCGATTCGACATTCGAAAACAAAGAGTGGAGTTACCACGATTTCCTTTCTTTGGTCTACTCTCTACGAGAAGAAATCGGGACAAAGGTTCAGCGAGTAAATTCTCCGACCAAACAAAAGCCTCATGTAGGATTATGCCTTGGGCCTTATGCAACCTCCTTTGCTCTCCTTGCCGCCTTGGATAGTCTCCGTTGGGAAGTTACCCTTCTTCCGGAAACAATCTCTTCCGAACTTCTTGCTACCCTCACTCAAAACCTTGACCTCTTCCACATTTTTACTCCGGAAAAAATAGCAGAGTTAGTTCGAGCAGCCCAAGGTTCTCGACCTTTGAATTTTGACGGATACAGGGAAATTGCCGAGACTTATCTGGAAAGCCCAATCGGGCATGGAGTTACGATACCAACCTCAGCCACCTCTGGAAAGGCAAAGCTCCGTCGACAGACCTGGCACACCCTCTCGTTACCTGCCCGCGAAACTGCATATGCAAACACAGCCTCCCCCTTCCCACGATATCAAGTCACCAAGGAACCTGCTCCCCGTTGGCTGCTGACCTACCGACCACACCTCTATGCGGGTCTACAAGTTGTGTTGCAGGTTTTGGCGACAGGCTCGACCCTTTTGCTTTCGGGATCTCTCGACTCTCTTTCCCATCAACTTATGTGGGGTGGCCTGAACTCAGTGACTCACCTTTCGGCGACCCCCTCTTTTTTTCGTCAAGGACTCTTCCTTGGCCTCTTTGAACAAGGAGAGTGGCCACTGCGTCAACTGACCCTGGGAGGGGAAATCGTCGACCAACCCCTTCTTGATCGACTCTCGGAAAAATTCCCTCAAGCTCGAAAGACCCATATTTACGCGACGACTGAAACGGGGCGCCTCTTTGCTGTTAATGATGGGCTCGCCGGCTTTCCAACTCGCTATTTGACCGAGCTACCCATGAAAAAAGAGGCTCAGCCCAAAGTCAAAATCAAAATCGATGAGGATGAACTTTTTGCGAAAACTGATAGATTAGCGACACAAAGCGACTCCTCGGCTAGTCTTGCCGATGCAGAGGGTTGGTATGCAACGGGAGACCTTGTCGAAATTTGTGGAGAGAGGGTCTATTTTCTCGGAAGAAAATCTGAGACGATTAATATTGGCGGAAACAAAGTCCAACCGGCAAGGCTTGAGGCGATATTCAGAGAGCTTGACTATATCTCTGATATCAAAATATATCCTAAAAAAAGCTCACTCGTTGGTAACTTGTTAGCTGCCGAAGTCGTCTTGACCGAGGAAGCTACCACAAATTTTGGCGAAAGAAACAGGGTGCAAAATATGCTCGAAACTTTTTGTCAAAAAAATTTAGCCAGTTACGAACGTCCACGCTTTTGGGGTTTTGTTTCTCAGATTGAACTTACTGATGCCCAGAAAAAAAAGAGAGCCAATGAAAACGACAGTTAAAAAGCATGTGTTAGTGAGTGGTGGTAGCCGTGGTTTGGGCCTAGCCTTTGTTGAAGAGCTGCTTAAAGTGGGGTACGTCGTCAGTACCTTTAGCCGCCATGAAACAGAGGCGACAGAACGACTCTCTCAACGTGACGATTTTTTCTTTCAAACGGGTGACATGGCAGATCATAACAATTTAGAGAACTTTGTAAAAAATAGCTGCCAAAGGTTTGGTCGACCATGGGGTTTAGTCAACTCGGCTGCGATTGCGACTGAAAGTCTTTTGGCGACTGTCACAGAGGGCGACCTTCACAAAACTCTTGCGGTGAATCTAGAAGGGACCCTTTGGTTAACTCGCCTGACAATCCGGCAAATGCTTCTCAACGACGACCAAAGTCGCTCAATCGTTAATATTTCGTCGGTTGTTGGTCACCGTGGGTATCGTGGTTTGGCGGTATACTCAGCGACAAAAGGGGCGATCGAGGCGGCGACTCGATCAATCTGCCGAGAAATCGGCCCACGTCAAATCCGTATCAATACGATCGCTCCCGGATATCTAGAGACCGATATGACCGAAACACTCGATCCCGAACAACGAGAACAGATTATCCGGCGAACCCCGTTAGGGCGACTTGGCAAAGCAGACGATATCACTGGTCTACTCCTTTTCCTTCTTTCAAAAGATTCAAACTTTATCACGGGCCAAACCTTTTTAGTAGACGGTGGCTTGACAAGCTAGGTATCCCATTCATTTGAGGAAGAAAGAGAGGACTCGACAAAGGACTTCCGAGGTTCTCTCACCTCTCGAACACAGACAAAGTCGGGCAAATTTTCTTGAATTATCCCTCTTCTATGCTAGATTGGTAAGGAATATCTGATGTGTTTGGTATAGCCTTTCACTGATCCTTCTGATAAGCCCACCTAAAATCGACCTCTCGATCATTTACGTAACCCTACTTTTTATAAAAACTCTGATCGTCCATTTACATAAAAAGCGTAATTGCACATAATATGCATGTGGCAAATGGCCCCGTTTACCGTCGTCTGAGTTGCCACCTATCTATGGCCTTTCGCTAGAAAAGTTACTATGAAACGAAATCGCGGCTTTACTCTGGTCGAACTTCTCGTCGTCATTGCGATTATTGCGATCTTAATTGCTCTGTTGGTTCCTGCAGTGAATATGGCCCGTCGAGTGGCGAATCGGACCTTTTGCCAGAACAATTTACGTCAAATCGGTATAGCGATGCAAAGCTATATCACGACCTATGTTGATACCCTTCCACCGAGTATGTACGTTCCGAAAGGG
Organism: Pirellulaceae bacterium; assembly: GCA_028066335.1. Classification (GTDB taxonomy): domain Bacteria; phylum Planctomycetota; class Planctomycetia; order Pirellulales; family Pirellulaceae; genus JALCBQ01. The sequence goes on along the minus strand of JALCBQ010000018.1, from coordinate 2,554 downwards.
CGGACTTTTGCTGAAGGAGAAGGGTCATGGTCGATCCACGGACGGTTACTTCCCTACATGGAGATGGGAATCGCCGCCGATCTTGTCGACTTTGAGGTCGATTGGCACGACCAGGTCGCAACAGGGATTCCAGGTCTTGACATAGCTGCTTATCAGTGTCCAGCCGAGTACAATAGATTTCCCCGTTACCGGTACAACGATGCCGAAGGGGCCGATGAAAGATACGTCCACCCTGTTAATTATGTCTTTAATATGGGACATTGGATGGTCTTTAATCCTCAGTCGGGAAAGGGTGCTGACGCTCCTTTTAAAGTGAACCGCGATACACAAACTTCGGTGATTAAAGACGGTCTCAGTAATACCCTTTGTGCGACCGAGGTAAAGGCCTACACACCCTATATTCGTAACACTGGCAACCCGGGAGCCTCTCCACCATCTCTCGATTTTTTTAGCTCAATAAACCCAGACGGTGGCGACAAAAAATTTGGTCCCGAAACGAGACAAAATACAGGCCACACTGTCTGGCCTGACGGTCGTGTCCACCATACTGGTTTTACAACCCTCTTTCCTCCAAATACCGTCGTCTCCTTTGAGCATGAGGACAGAATGTATGATATTAACTATACCACCCAGCAAGAGGGGAAGAGCACTACCCGGACAACTTATGCCGCAATTACAGCACGTAGCCATCATAATGGCGGCGTGAATGCTGTTTTTCTAGACTCGACAACTTATTGGGTCGATCAGGGGATTGACCCCGTTGTATGGAAAGCCTTGGGGACAGCTCGTGGCGGCACCAATGAGGGGGGGGTCGCTAATGAATTTTTCGGTGGTAAATAAATCGCTCATGTTTTTGAGTGACATACAGCAGACTTGAACTCCGACCCTACTTAGATGGCAGGAGGAGGATACATGGCGATCCCTCACCAGCGGTAACACCTGCTTCTGGAACGCCTGCTTCTGGGCTAGGAGCAGCGGCTATGTCCCTTCTAAGCTTTTTTTACGACGATTTTTTACGGCTTTTTTTCACGCTGAAAAAATCATTCGCAAAACCAGGCCTTGGATCTCGATTGCGTTTGGTAACGTGACACCTATTGCGTTTGTTAACGCGACTCTTTGAGAAGCTCAAAAAAACAATCTTCGTCAGCGACGAGAATCCCTTGACCTTGCCGATTATACTTTGCAACCTTTTTTTCTTTCGCCGACTTTTGGTTCACTTTATCAACGATCAGTTCAAGGTTTGGTTTTCCAACAACAAGAATCGTCGTTTTTTTAGTGACCTGATCAGCAACTTCACAACCGGCTTCGGCCGCCAGGGTCGCCGCTTTTTTCCTGTCGATTGAAAGATCTCCCGTGAAGACAAGGGTATTCCCGTACAAATGACCATCTGTGTTCGGCTGGCAGGCGACCGAGGGTGGAAAACGGCGGCCGTGGTTGGTTGCCCAACGATTGAATTTTTGAAGCCGCTTTTCACTAATGGCTTGTTCTTTTTCTTCAATCAATTGACTTACTGGCCTGCCGAGTAACTGACACGCTGCAACGACAACCTTTCCAGCAGCGATTGCATCTTCGGCGGCATCATGATGGCGAAAATTGATCCCAAGCCGGTCACTAATATTCTTTAAATTGTATCCACCATAACGGAGGTCAGCCCACGCTTGTCGAACAATCCGAGCAGAGTCGACCCAGATATAGTCTATCGCAGGAAGGTCATACTTTTGTGTTGCAAGGTAAAGAGCATACTTATCAAAATCAGTATGTGAAAGGACAATTTTCCCCTGAATACGTGAGACCAGGTCGTTGTAAATCTCAGGAAAAAGTGGAGCCCCCAGAACCATCTCTTCATCGATTCCATGATACTCATCTATAAATTCCCTAAGAAAGTATTCCTGTGGATCGACCAAAGTTTCCCATCGATCGACGAGCTGGCCTTCACAAAAATCAGCGAGCCCAATTTGACAAATCGACCCTCGATTTTTATTGGAAGTCTCAACATCAACGACAACAAAGTCCACAACACAATCCCTGGAAAAAGAGAAGCCCTTTCTGCCATTTTAAAACGGGTTGGCCTCTTGGTAACCCAAGATCATTTTTTAACGATATCAAGGCACAGTTTACCATTGAGACAGAAACTTAAACAGAGCTTTCCAGACCCTATCTATTGAGCTTTGAAAAAACAGCGGGCCCTAGAAAAAACAAAATTCGATTTTCTATCGAGTGTGGTAACCTGGGTTGACTATCGCCCATTTATCAAGATGAAACGAGGTCGTTGACACACCCTGAGCATAAAGAGAGGGGTGCTACAACCTTCGAAACACTTTGGAGATATTTTACAAAATTATCCTACCAGAAGAGAGGGACATTTAGTCCACGCGAAAGGAAAAAACGACAAGGGGCCCACTCCCCCTATCTCTCCTGTTTCTCCACTAAGATAAAATTTACCACTACTTTTATGGCAACTGTAAGCTCATGTTTGTTAAAAATGTTTACAAAACAATGACTTTTGGGCACATAATTGGCGAAAACGGGGCCATTTTTCTAACCATATTGGGGT
>JALCBQ010000204.1 GCA_028066335.1 Pirellulaceae bacterium | reverse complement strand
GGTTGAGGTCGCAAGAAGTCTCTTTTTTCCATGAGGTTGCAAAACTGTCCCTGTCAATTGAAGGGTTGAAGGTGAATCGGCGAGTGCAATTGCCATTCCCCCAATCGGGGCAAGGCAGCCGCCGGCTAATTGACGGAGCATTTGTCGCTCTGCCAAGACCGCTGCATGAGATGCCGGATCATCGACTACCCTTAAGATTTTAGCCAGCTCGACATCGTTCTTTCGTATCTCGAGCCCAAGAGCCCCTTGGCCGATTGCTGGCACCATTTTCTCAACCGGCAAGACTTCACGAACATGGTCTAACATACCAAGCCGCTTAAGCCCTGCTTCGGCCAAAATCAGGCCACCATACTCATTAGAAACGAGTTTGTCTAACCGAGTATTCAGGTTTCCTCGAATTCCTTTGACAACCATATTAGGGTACGCATACAGAAGCTGTGCTTGGCGGCGTAGAGAACCAGTACCGATTGGTTCTCCTTCAGGAACTGCTGCAAGCGAATCATGTCGTATGCTCAGAAACAGGTCGAATTGGCTCTCTCGTTTAGGAACGGCGCTAATGGCCAACTCAGGAATGTTATCTGTTGGCAAGTCTTTAAGGCTATGGACAGCAAGGTCGACCCGATTGTCTAAAAGAGCTTCTTGGATCTCTTTGGTAAATGCTCCTTGTGAAGCACCCGAGTGGATTGGTCGCGAGTGAGTGTCAGCCTTGGCAGTAATAATAACAAGCTCAACCGAAGCATAATGTTCCAACTGTTTGGCGACCCAATTCGCCTGCCAAAGAGCAAGCTGACTACCCCGCGTTCCTATACGTATCTTTTTCATAAAGATAATTATACAAAGGCCGTTTAAGAAAGTAACCGGTAGGAAAGGGCAGTTATAGAAGGTTCTCACAAAAAAGAGTAGACTCTTATGCAGGCACCCTCCGTATTTCCAGTCTGCTAAAAGGTGTTCTTAAAATCTATAGATTTCTACACTCAATCGGTTATCATAGATGTTATGCAGGCGGGCGTTGTTCACTAGGTTGTTTGCTTTTACTCAGTAAAATAGGTGCCTGCTCGCCCCCATTTTTGCCTTTTGTAAAGTAATAAAGGGACTATGGTCAACCTCTTTAAAGCCAAAGACCACCTCTGTAAAATTGGAAAAAAGCTCTACGATAAAGGGCTAACAACAGCGACCGATGGAAATCTCTCCCTAAAAATTGCAGAAAATCGCCTTTTGTGTACACCAACAAGTCTATGCAAAGGTGAGCTCACCCGTGACGACCTTGTCATGGTCGATTTAGAAGGGAATAAAATTGCCGGACGCCGAGAGCCGTCAAGCGAACTACGTTTACATCTCGCAATTTATAAACAGAATAAAAGAATCCAAAGTGTTCTTCATTGTCACCCTCCGAATGGGCTCGCCTTTGCTGCAACACAAAGGCCGATCCCGAATGGAGTTCTCTCTGAAGTCGAGCTGTTTCTGGGAGAAATTCCAACGATCCCTTATGCCCCACCTGGGTCGCTAGAGTTTGCCAATTCGATTATCTCCTACGTCGATAAGGCCAAGGTTGCCGTCTTAGCCAACCACGGAACAGTAAGCTGGGACACTTCTTTGGAAAAGGCTTGCGCAACAACCGAAATGCTTGAAAGCTATTGCAAGGTTCTCATTTCGTCTGGTCAATTGGGAGAGGTTGCCTCCCTTACCAGTCAACAAATTCGGGAGCTCATTCAAATTAAAAAGAGATGGAATCTCACTGATTTTCGAGAAGATTTACCCTTGGATGTCGAACTTTCAACAATTCAGTATCCTAGAGTTAACTCGACTCCTAACAGGAAAAACCGGTAACAGGTCAGGACGGTAAAAAGGTGCAAGAACCTTTAGCTAGGCACCTTCAAGTTGCAGAATAAGAACAAGACGCTAAAAAAGAAAGGAGGCAGCACAGATGGGCGTGCGGCGTTCATAGTCGCCCCCGTTCATAGTCGCCCCCAAGTCTTGCCAACCACCTTCAAGTACCAGCCACCTTCAAGCTAAACGTTTCACTGATATTTTGGCCAAGCAACCACCGAGCAAACAACCAGAGCGGAGAGGACAGGATTCGAACCTGCGGAAGGTTATGACACCTTCGCCGATTTAGCAAACCGGTGCTTTCGGCCACTCAGCCACCTCTCCAAATCATAGCGAACTTAAAGTTAAAGCCACTGCTGAAGTAGAACGCTTCCATTTTGACCAATATTCTCATTTTCGCAAGTGAGCAGACGTAAATTTTTCAGGTTTCTTTGCAAAATAGGCCAAGCGATTTTCACCAGCCGATAAAAACGGCCTTCCTTACAATCCCCCTTATCCTTAGCATCATTCAACCAAGCGACCACCCTCAATGCCTCTGGTAGTTTCTTAGAAAAAAACTCGGGGCCAGTCGTTGTCGCCTATGAGATCCTCGACAATGTCGACACTGCTATTCAGGTTCAACAGGCGCTCAAAGATGGGGCCCCTGCTGCGACTATCGCAGTCTTGGCAGGAATGGCGATAATTGGTTATAACGGTGGAAAGAAAACCCAAAATAATCTTGTCTATGCGACCAATTCGGGTAAAATCACCAAAGGTGCTGCCGGTGCCCAAAGGAAGGCGACAAAGGATGGCAAAAAATCAGTCTATTCATGAGAGATGAACTTTATGGTAGAATCAA
>JALCBQ010000203.1 GCA_028066335.1 Pirellulaceae bacterium | reverse complement strand
TGAAGTCGTAAACCTATTTTACACTGCAAGAGTGGTAGATACTGGTCGAACAGATTGGAGATACGATCCCTATAACCCCGACTCTGACATTTGGCAAGAGCCGACTAATCTACAAGAATCGTTGCAAGATTTTATGGGCTATAACTATCATCCAAACGCGGTATATGAGATTCGAACATTAGACAAATACAATGGATCTGGGCAACAGTGCACCTATGATAAGAAAGGGAAGTTGATAACCCACGGATTTGACGTAGGAACAGAGGATAAGGCTTGGCCAAGCGGACTCCCATATTCCGATCATAGTTATCAGGATGTCCAACCCTACGATTGGGCAATGGAACTGGATGGCTACCCCACAGAACCGAAAAAGTATTTGAAAATGTACCTCGAAGTTCGCCGTCAAAATAATGGGAATAATTGTCCTAAAAATCCATAATTTCGCTGTGTTTATGAAAGGAACCCCAAGTGAAAGAATTTTTTCAAGGTAAAGGCAGAGATCCCAAACCAATCTATGCACCGCTATTTTTTGCTTTCACCTCTATCTCAGTTCTCTATGTCTGGGAGGCAACTGATTCGATAAATGATTTTTTAACTGTTTGCAGTGGCCCGTTGTTTATCTTTGTGTTCCACTTTAAAATCACTCCAATAGGAGACCCCCGATTATTCTATGATATCCTTCGGATTTTATCCGTTTGCTTTTACCTGCTCTTTTCTCTAGCACTTTTTGGGAGAACAAAAGACATATGGAAGGGGTATGGGCAAATTATTTTTCAGTCAATAGTATTGATTATCTGGTTGCTTTTAGGTGGAGTTTCTCTCGTTTTAGTTTATCCAAACACGTAGTTATTCAAAATTAACGAATTTGAGAATCTCGCAATCATTGAGAGAAGTGTTTCCTTTGGTCTTTTTCATGGAGGATCTTGTTGTACTATCTTTTCTCATATTACTATAGTATAAGATACAATTAATGGCACTTGGAGCCATTATCGGTGGAATCATCTTTATACGGGTCGAGAAGTTGACTTTAGTACCGGCTTACAGTACAATCGAAATCGTTACCTCCATCAACAGCTCGGGATTTGGCTACAGAGAGACCCCCTCGGCTATGCCGATGGCCCGAATCTCTATGCCTACTATCCCGGTGTCAATGGGACTGATCCGTGGGGGGAGGAAGTGGTTCTCTCTGCAATGGCAGCTGCTTGTGGTGTGGGATTCGTTACTGAAGGATTGTTCGAAGGAATAACTGCATATGCTCTAAAAGGAAAAAGTTTTCAAGAATCTTGTTGGGCTGGAGCTTGTGGTGCATTTTTGGGTTGTGCTACAAACTCGCTTAATGCTTTTCTTCTAGCCACAACCGCTTCAGTTGGTTTGACAGTGACAATTAGCTGTGTTGTGGACGCTTTTGCCGCCCTTTTACAGAACATGTGTGAGAACTGGTCTACTAAGGTGAATTTGTGTGATCTTCTTGAAGTTGTAGTTGAAGGGGCTGGAGGATGTCTAATAGGAGGAGCGGAGAAATGGTCTGAGGAGTTTAGAGGCTTAGATGAACTTGCAGCCGCAGTGTTCGTAGGGTGGATGGGGTTTGATGCAGCCTTAGTCTCAACAGCATTATCCGGCCACTGCTCGGCATTTGGCGGAGATAAGATTGAAATTGACCTTTTGGATTATGTGCCATTTCCAAGAGGAAAAAAAATTACAGAAAGACAAGCTCGCTGTACTTTTGAGGCAAAGGGATATTTGTGGGATCAAACAACGAAAAGGACAATACCGTGCCCACATCCTAGGTCTGCCAAACAGTGTTGTGCCAAATATGCAGGGAATAATTTTTATTACTGGAACGAAATAAAAAGTGCCAGAATCCTTTTTTCATAAGTAATTAGGATTTAAATGGCATCTAAATTACGTAAGTATACTTCAAGGACTATTAATACCGGACTCATAACAATGCTACATAAGACGAAACAACTAGTGAATAATTCATTTAGCAGAACAAGAAAAACCAATCCTTCCAGGCTGAAAATCGGACTTCAGAATGCTTAACAATCACAAAATTCATTCACACATCAGCTGTAGGAATAATTTTAATGAAAAGCCATTGGACTAATTTGATTCTATTGTTTTTAGTCAGCTTTTGGGGAGGCCTGCTTTGGTTTCCTTTTTGCTACATGGGGAGAAAACCTAAAGAACGTTGGTATCCTAATGGTAAATCAATTATAAAAATATTTATAATGTCATGTGGAGTCTTTGCGTTATATCATGTTTTTTCATATGCAATTATTGTTCTTTACGTAAATGAGCCATTGAAATTTTGGAGTACAATTCCTCATATAAACCCTAGACACTCTACACTAGCCCATATTTTTGTTAGTGTCTCGTTTTTTCACCTGTTCTCAATGATGCCAGCCATGTTAGAGATGGCTAGATCTGAAATCTTCGAAGACAGCAAAAGCACAGAGTAATTTTGGTTTTCAGGTAATAGCGAAAACATCCTAGTTCGGCCATCTCGCATACCTTTGCGACGTGGCCGTTTTTTATTTCCATACATCAGATTATGCTGAGTGTTAACACAGCCTTCAAAAACCTTTAATACTCTCATAAAAATCCCGATCGCTATTGACAATTTGAGAATCTCGCAATCATTGAGAGAAGTAGCACCTTTGGTCCTTTCTAAGTTTTTTTATAAG
>JALCBQ010000017.1:32101-33379 GCA_028066335.1 Pirellulaceae bacterium | reverse complement strand
AGTAAAACCATTTGAAAACTTCTTCGTGGTTGGCCTTTGTGACGACCCATGTTCCCGTGGCATTGGAATGGGTGCATGGCAATTAACTGCGCGTTACAGCGTCCTTGACCTAAACGATGAAGCGGTTAACGGTGGTACCGGTCGTGAAGCGATTGTTGGCCTAAACTGGTACTGGAACCCACATGCCAAGATGCAGCTCAACTACCTCAGAGGCGAGCTCGTCGATCGTGAGAGCGGTGGTCTCATCAGTGGTGATTATGAAAGTGTTGCAGCTCTCTTCCACATTGACTTTTAAGTAAAACGTTAAAGCTTTCCCCTCTGGCTTTCCACCAGAGGGGTGGTTTTTAAAATTTTAAAACCCGGTCTTCTATCTTAAACTTTTCCTAAAACGGAGATACCATAAATGAAAGCTTTACGAGTTGTTATCGCTTTGGCTATGTTCGCCGGTATTACGAATGTCGCTTCTGCTCAGCTTTTACGTCATCAGGAGATTTGTGGCAAAGCTTGTCATACCTCTTGCAAGCCTGGCGAAAAAAAGTTTGTCTGTTACGACGTTGTTGCTAAAGAAGTCTGTATTCCAGCGGTCACTTTCCCATGGGAACGTTGCTGCAATACTGGCCCTAAATGTGGTAAAGTCATCGTCGTTAATACCCTAAAAAAGAGTTCCTATGTTTGCCCAACGACTAAATATAACCATACCATTGGTTCTGATGCCGGTTGTGGTGGTTGTAAAAGTTGCCATAGATGTTGTGGCGAGGGTGAGGTAATCATCGAAGAGGTCCAAGGGCCGACCAAGGTTCCTACTCCTCCTGCCGTAAAAGTTGGTAACAAACAACTTATCATTCCTGCTACGGTAACTCTTTCATCGCGACGTGTCCGATCGACCGCTGCACAAGCTTTGGTTTTAAACCAAAAATAAATGTTCACTAATAAGGCTCGATTATCTAAAAAAGATAGAAAATAGAGCCTGCATCGTCTCTATAAAAGAGGTACCTGACGGTACCTCTTTTTTTTGTTATTTCTCGGAAGAGCGCTCTTGAAGTCGAGTTGAGATCCGGTAACATGAAGACTATGTGAATTTTGTTAGTTTACGGTTTTGCCGTTCTAGGAGTATAAAAGAATGAAGACTTGGTTATGTACGTTAACCCTCTGTTTTACAGTCGGCTTGGTTGGTTGCAATACATCAAACGAGAACCCTCCTCCAGACAATGGTGGTGAGAATGGTAGTAAGGATGGAGATGGGCACGATCATGGAGATGGGCACGATCATGGAGATGG
>JALCBQ010000017.1:0-32001 GCA_028066335.1 Pirellulaceae bacterium | reverse complement strand
GTAGTAAGGATGGAGATGGGCACGATCATGGAGATGGGCACGATCATGGAGATGGACACGATCATGGAGATGGACACGATCATCATATCCCCCATGTACACGGACCCAACAGAAATGGAGAGGTAAATCCGATCCGCGGGAGCGATTATCAGGTTGAGTGGAAAGCGGACTCAAAAAGTAATCGTTTCGAAATTTATATATTGGCAAAAGATCTCGCCAATGCTCCGATTGCTGCGGAATCAGTCGTCCTAAAGACTGACATCGATGGAAATGTGAAAGACTACACACTGCCAGCTGAAAAGGTCGAAGATGGTAAAGCCTATCTCTTTGCTCTCAAAGATTCTGATTTGGTTATTCGTGGCAACACGATTCCCGATGGTGGTAAGGTCGTTTTGCATGTGACGATTGATGGAAAAGACTTCTCTCAAGCTCTTTCAGGACATCACCACTAGGTACTGAGCCATTAGGTACTGAGCTACTAGGTACTGTGCTCATTCGGGGACGTATTTCCCTCCCCTGATTCAACGGGACCTTTCTTGTTATGGAGAGGTCCCTTTTTCTTGTTATAAATCGAAAATCGACGAAGGATAATTGTTAAAATAGTTCGGTCACGAAGGCAATAGGGAAGAGCCGCCGTCTAACGACTAGAGGCCGATTGATATATGTCTGGAGGCTGAAAAACCGATAAAGGGGGTATCTCCTTCTGCGGTCTTTCTTGCTAATGTCTAGCCAAAAGTAATCAATGTCTTCCTCGCAAGAGAATTCTCAAAATATCGTCGACGATTTAGAAACCCGCCAACAAGAGGTTCTGGTAGAGATCGATCAACTTGATCAACGGGTGGAGCAACTGTTGAGTTTACTTGTGGAAGCACGAAAAATCAGCTAAGCAAAAATCTTCCTTATCGGTTGCAGACCCCAATCTATCGCCTACTTTTTCCGATTCAGGTGACCACTTTTGGCAATCGCTAAAACAAGTCGGACGCCCAATAGTAGGCTCGCGACACACCCTGAAAAACCAAGGATTGAAATCTTTGTCATCCCCCAGAACTCTCGGTTGGCAAAGATAAGTGGTGGAACCTCTTGACTGAGTAGAATGGTCGACCCCAGAAAAAGTGAGCTTGTCAAAAGCCCCAGCACAAGCCGATTCACTGATGGCTCCAAACCGCGGTGGTTGAGATGGAGGTCAAACTTCCCCGATTCAATTTGATTTAAAATTTTGATGGTTCGCTTTGGAAAGACTTCGGCCAACCGCTCCATACCACCGACGATCCGGTTCATACGTCGGAGCTTGCGAAAAGGGGAAAGCTTTCGAAAGAGGAGCTTCTGTGAGTGCGAACGAAGAAGGTCGAGTAAGGTATAGCTGGGTAAAACAAGTCGAACAGTTCCCTCAAGGGAGATCAATGTTTTAATGAGGAGGGTAACTTCAGTAGGTAAAACGAGGTGGTGTCGTCGTAAAATAGAGTTTACTTCTGCAAAGATATTTCCTAAATGGATGTCGAGAATCGGCTGGTCAAGGTATTCATAAAGAAATTGAGCGACTTCTCCGGCCAGAGCCTCTTCATGAACCTCTTCCTCAGTTTGGCATGTTCGAATGAGTATCTCGGTAAGAGTCGCAGCATTTTGGTCTTTAAGAGCCAAAATCGCTTCCATAATTTCTTCTTGCAATGTCTCTGGAAGTCGTCCAACCATTCCAAAATCGACAAGGCCAGTCTTCTTTTTATCAAGAAGGATAAAATTCCCGGGGTGAGGGTCGGCATGATAAATACCATGGGAAAAGACGGCATCTAGGTAGAAGTTCGAGACCGTTTCGACGAAGGACTCTCGGTCGAATTCGTCGGACCGTTTTTCCTCGACACTTGGGTCTTGAGAAAACTGGCCAAGAGAGGGGCCTTCGAGTTCTTGCATAACCAAAACACGGTCAGTGCAGTATTCTTCAAGAGGCTCAGGGATAATGAGCTTTTGATTTTTGTTATGTTTTGCAAAGAAAAGAAGGTTTCTTTTTTCCCGTTTGAAATCGAGCTCCTGGCGAACCAGGCGGCTAATCCCCCGTGTCGTTTCGATTGGTCGGTAACGTTGTAATTCAGGGATATGTTCGGCTAGTTGGGCAAGTGTTTGTAAAATTTCAAGGTTTTCCTGAACCTGATTTTCGATGTTCCTATGTTGGACTTTGACGACAATTTTTTGGCCATCACCCAAGGTTGCACGGTGGACTTGTCCAATTGAGGCTGAGGCAAAGGGAGTTTTTTCGAAGTCGGCAAAAAGTGTCTCGACCTCTTGGCCTAGCTCTTCTTTGATAGTTAGGGCGATCTCGTCAAAGTCGTCGGCCGGTACCCGAGTCTGAAGTTGTTCCAGTTCTTTGGCAAGTTCGGGGGTAATGAGGTCAAGGCGAGTACTCAGAAGCTGGCCAAGCTTGATAAAGGTCGGGCCAAGTTCGGTCAATGCCATACGAATTCGTGCTTCGTAGCTATGTTGGCCAATGACTTGACCATTTCGGTCACGAAAATGATTTCGTAAAAACGGTATGTTAAATCGTTCCAGCCAGTCGGCCAAGCCATACTTACTCAAAATTGTAAGGACTTCAGACCAACGTTTGATATTTTTATAAATCTCTGGTAAAGAGGTCAGTTTCATGCGGCTGTCTAAAACGTTTAGGAGAGAGTCTGTTCTCTGAAAAAGCTCGGTAAAGTTGCAGCAAAGGTTTTAATTTCCTGGCAAACACGTCGATAGTGCCCGATTGCCTCCTCTTGAGTTTTTGCCTCTTTAGCGAGTTTCGGTGGATCATCAAAACCATGGTGAATGATGACTGTTTTTCCAGTAAAGAGAGGGCATGTTTCGTTTGCGTGACCACAGACGGTAATAACGAGATCAAATTCTTTCGTTGGCAGCTCTTCTACTTTTTGTGAAGAGTGGTTTGAGATATCAACACCGGCCTCCTTCATAACCTGGACGGCATAAGGGTTGAGACCATGTTTTTCAATACCGGCAGAGTAGACTTCGAACTGGTTTCCATGAAGGGCTCGCGCCCAACCTTCGGCCATTTGGCTACGGCATGAATTACCGGTGCAGAGGAACATGATTTTGGGAGGCATGGCGATTATTAAAAAGAGTATGCAGGTTGAAGTGATCGAATAATTATGAACAGTTGCCAAGCTTCATTATCTCATAAATCTCCCTGGAATTGCAACTAGCCAACGGAAACTTCGGCTGAAACTTTTGATGAAGCCGTTTGGCCAAAAACCCAATACAAAATATTTGCATAGGTTCGGTGAGATATTTTAGTGGTGCCCTGTTTGGTTCTCTACCGTTGAGTGCCCAATTATTGGGTACCTTTAACCACCTTGGCTAAGGGAAAAGATTGGTAACATAAGAGCCATGCCGATACCACCAACGATGAGCCCCATAACGGCGATCATTAGTGGTTCAATAAGACTCGTCGCTGTTTTGATAGAGATATCGACCTCGGTGTCGTAAAAATTGCTGACCTTTTCGAGAACAAAATCGATTTTACCAGTCTCTTCTCCGGCGTTGATCATTTGAATGAGGGTTTTGGGAAAAATCGGAAACATCCCGAGGCCCGAAGCGATACGGTTTCCCTGAACGACATGGTCGTGAATTTGGGTCCATGCCTCTTGATAGTAGTAGTTGCCTGAAACTTCGCCTGCTGCTTTGATCGCTTCCAAGGTCGAAACACCACTATGAAGCATTGTTCCGAGCGTTCGAATGCTGCGACTAACAATTACCTTTTGCATAAGAGTTCCAAAAATAGGCATGTGTATTTTCGCCCAATCGAGCCCTTTTCGTATCGGTTCTAATTTATTTCGAGACCACCACAAAACACCGATACCAATAAGAGATAAAACTATAAGGGGCCAGTAGAAAAGCAGAAAATCACTCAGAGCCATCATGATTGTCGTCGGTAAGGGTAGTTTCATTGCCCGTTGGGTAAAGATCGGAGTGAATTTGGGAAAGATAAATGTTAACAAGAAGATAGAAACACCGATTGACATGAGGAGCATGACGGCTGGGTAGGCCATTGCAGCCTTAACCTTGCTTTGAGTCTCTAGACTTTTGCGCATATAGTCGGCGAGTCGGGCAAGCATTTCGCCAAGCATACCTGTTTGTTCACTGGAACGAATAAGTGAAATGTAGGTCGGGGAAAAATATTTTGGATGTCGGGTGAGTGCGGTTGAAAAATCTTCACCCCCTTCGACACGGTCTTTGAGTTCAAAGAGGATTGCTTTTAGGGTGTGGTTTTCTTGTTGCTCTGCGATGGCATCAAGGGCGACCGATAATGTCATGCCCGTTTCTAACATAATTGCCAGTTGGTTCGTTACGTAAATAAGGTCGCTTTGTTTGACCTTTTTGGGAAGGAGAGGAGCTAGTGAATCCTGCAGGTTCTCCGAGTCGTCTGACGGCAGAAATGTTTGCCCTCCAGAAGAGATGTTAGAACGTTGGTCGAGCTGAGGTAAAGCGGTCATGGTTACGGCAATATGAGATTTATCGAAATCGATGTCTAGGGGCCTTCATACCTGGCTGCCGAATCGGTTCGTTAATACCGATTGCCCTAAAACGTAGCTCAGAAACAAGATAAAGAGAGGCGAAATTTAAGAAAGGGCACAAGAAAAAAGGGTAAAGCAGATTAGTCTGTTACCAGGAAAAGTTCACCAATGAGTTTCCCTGCCTCTTCGATCGTAGTGATGCCTTCCTGAACTTTGCGGAGTGCGTCATCTTTCATTGAGAGAAGCCCATTCGCCGTCGAAATTCTTTTAAGCTCGGTAATAGAGGCGTCGGCGACGATTGCGTCCCGTATTTCGTCGGTCATAATAAGTAGTTCATGAATCGAAACACGACCAAGAAAACCGGTGTTTCGGCAATGACGGCAACCGATCCCCTTATAAAAGGTTTCGATTTCACACCCCATTTTATGCAAGGTGCGAATAAGTTGGCGAGGTGGTTCGTATTCTTCTTTGCATTTATGGCAGATTTTCCGAACGAGCCGTTGTGCGAGGACCATATTCAGGGCGGCACTAATAAGGTAGGGCTCGATGTCCATATTGACGAGACGGGTAATTGCTGAAGGGGCGTCATTGGTATGAAGGGTACTAAAGACAAGGTGGCCCGTTAACGCAGCCTGGATTGCAGTCCGAGCCGTTTCACCATCTCGTACTTCACCGACCATAATAACATCGGGGTCTTGTCGTAAAAGTGTGCGTAGTGCCTTTGGAAAGTCGAGTCCGATTTTTTCCTGTACCTGGAATTGATTGATCAATGGCAAATTGTATTCGATCGGGTCTTCGACAGTACAAATATTATTTTCCATCGAGGCAATTTCATTAAGCGAGCCGTAGAGGGTTGTCGATTTGCCACTTCCTGTTGGACCGGTGACGAGAATAATCCCGTTGGGCGAGTAGATCTGTTTTTGAAATCGCTCTAGGGTGTTTTCAGCGAAACCGAGATCACGAAGGTTGAGAGAGACCTTTCGAGTATCTAAAACCCGTAGAACAGTCTTTTCACCGCGGGCACTTGGAAAGGTGCTTACCCGCAAGTCGACTTTGCGTCCATCGAGCAAGATATTCACCCTGCCATCTTGGGGGAGTCGACGTTCACTAATATCCATGCCGGCCATGATTTTAATACGGCTCGTTACCGCACCGAGCAGGTGTTGTGGGACTTCAAGTGACTTGTATAGTTTTCCATCGATACGATAACGAATACGTAGACAGAGCTCGACCGGCTCGATGTGAATATCGCTTGCACCCTCTTTTACAGCGTTGTAGATCAAATAGTTGACAAGGCGAATCACAGGTGACTGACCAGCAACTTCGACGATATCGCCGATGTCTTCGATTGCCTCTTCGATGAGGGTGACTTCGGCCTGTTCAGGATTCTCGATAATATCGTCAATGACAAAGACCTTCGAGTCGGGAAGGTTCGTAATCATTCGTCGAATATCTTTGGGCGTGGTAGCGACGATGAGAATCTTTAAGTTGGTCATACTCGCAAGCTCGTCGACCAGAAAAAGGTTGGCAGGCTCGGTTACGGCGACGACGAGTTGATCTTTTACTTTGAAGAGAGGTAAAACCTGATGCTTTTCGATATACTCGCGAGGAAGTAGGTGAATCGTTTCAGGGTCGTGGAGACGTGCCTCGAGTTTTGCATAGGGGACACCATATTCGGCAGCGAGGCATTCAGTGACTTGCTCTTCAGTGCAGAAATTGTTGTCAACAAGGATTTCCCCTAACAATTTATGGCTTTTGGTCTGTTTTTGTAGATCGAGCGCCTCTTGCAATTTTGCAAGAGTCAAATAGCCCCGTTCGATGAGAACGTTTCCGAGCCGTTTAGGTGCGTTGATCGTTTTTGGAAGAGCCACTATCTATTTCATTATGTCAAAAAAAATGAGTCAGGGAGGGTTAAACGTAACTTTTCACTGCATCAATAACACTATCGAAAACTTCCAAGTGTTGATCGAGTCGAGTGATTTCCAATATTTTTTTGTTTACAAAATTATGGGTCGATACCTTGAGGTTCCCTCCTTTTTGCCGAAGGGTTTCCTGGGCATTCAAGAAGGTTTCCAGTGTGCGACTATCAAGAGCTTCGGTACTGTCGAGGTCGACGACGAGGTTCTGAGATTGTTGTGTGACCAAAAAACTCTCGAGCTCTTCGGCACGGTCACCACTGATTTCTTCTGGGGTATGGATGACCATAACATCCCCAAAGATTTCTGTCGGTAATTTCATACTCAGACCCTCTCCATTCTTGTTTTCTCTATCTTTTGGTCTTCAGTTGCTTGGTTTGTTCGGGTGGTTTTTCCTTCAACTCAAACGTTGGCCCTGTCCAAGAGGATTCGGTTTTTGGAGAAACTTTTTCTGTTTTTGGCTCTTTGGTGAATGGATTTTCCGCTGGCTTGTCAGAGGTCAGCTCAGTCGCCTTTTCCAAGATTTTTCGTGGGCTAAATGGTTTCGTAAGAAGAACCTCAATGCCAAGTTCATTTTTTAGATCTTCTTCGGAAAGTTCATAACCTTTAGCTGTCAGTAGTATCGTCTTTAGGGAGGACATTGAGGAACTCGACCGAATTTTTCGAATAAGAGAAAGGCCATCCAGGCGGGGCATTTGGCAGTCGGTAATGACCAAATCAGGGAGTGAATCGGATTGTTCCAAAAATTCCCATCCGGCCTGCCCATCCAATGCCGTGAAGACCTCAAAACCAGAGGTTTTAAGTTTTATTTCCATAGCTCGTAAAATATGAGCCTCGTCATCACAGAGTAAGATTTTTTTGACCATTGTTATCATCCCAAACTTTAGGCATCGTTACCTGTTAACAAAGGTAGATTCATTGTAAAGCAGCTCCCTGCACCGATTTCGCTTTGGACATTTAAAGTCCCACGATGAACGTCTTCGACAATATGTTTCACCAGTGGAAGGCCCAGTCCAGTACCGGTAGCCATGTTGCTGTTTTCCTTTACTCGATAAAATTTCTCAAAGACTTTGTGACAATCTTCTTCCGAAAGGCCGACGCCATTGTCTTCAACCTCGATACTCACAGCACTATCGAGAGGGCGGCTGCGAAGGCTAATCGTGCCTCCTTTGGGGGTATATTTGATCGCGTTTGAAAGAAGATTAATCGTCGCTTGAAGGAGCATATCTCGGTCGGCTAAAACGCTAAGGTAAAGAGAACTAATGTCTTTTTTGAATTCAATTGATTTCTGTTCAGCAGAGGGCTGTACAAGATGGAAAGCTTGTTCAAGGACTTCGCTAAGAGAGAGGGGTTCTTTTTTGACAGCGACGACTCCAGCCTCGATCCTTGCAATATCGAGGAGGTTGTTTATAAGGCGCTGAAGACGATCGGCCTGGCTGTCAATAATTTCTAGAAATTCTTCACGTGTCTCTTCATCTTCGGCGACACCATCGGCAAGTAATTCAACGTAGGCACGAATCGATGTCAGAGGGGTTTTCATTTCATGACTAGCAGCCGAGACGAATTCGGCATTTCTTTTTTGAATATTTTTTTGCTCGCCGATATCATACAACACGGCAACGGCTCCTTGCATCGTCTCTTCATATGACTGAGTTTTGGTTTTATTATTCTGGGAGAGATCGACCAATGATTGGCAGGTTGCCCGATAAAATGAGGGTGTTCCATTGGCATCATGAAGTGAGAGGTCAATTGTTTTTGAGACTGGAGCTTTTCTATGGGCCGCTTCACTAAGGAGTGAGACAAGTTCCTGGCAGTTGGCAAGTTGTTCGAAAATTTTCGTTTCTTGGGGACCCTCTGTATTGTCAAGTTGGAGAAGATCTTGGGCCGTTTTGTTAGCCAGGATGAGTTCGTCAAATTGATCGAATGCGATAATAGGCAAGTTAAGAGCAGAGACAATTTCATCCAGTTGTTTTCGTCGATTCTCCGCCTGATGAGCTTTTGCCTCGGCGAGTGCCTGGGCCTGTCGGACCTCATGGTAACTTTCTGCCCTCTCTTGGAGAAGGCGGACGATTTTTTGGCAGATTACGTTCGAGTGTTGATCAGAGAGATGGATTTCCTGAGGGAGATCAGGTTGGTGGGAGTGAACAACTTGCTCAAGGTTTTCCAGAGCCGACTGGTTTTCTCGTCGTAGGTTGCGCAGTTGCCAGTAAAACCATAATGCAGAGCAGCAGGTAAAGATTCCAAAGATTGTTAACTCGGCCAATACAAAATCAAGTCGTTGCGCAAAGAGCATACTAAGGCCGGCAAGAGTGGCCGCCCCCACAGTAGCAATAACGAGATATTGAAGGAGTTGTTTTGACATACAAATTATCTAGGAAGGTCTGTTAGGAACCTGTCAAAGAACCATTTCAAAGTGTAGGTTAAAGGGTAAAAGTGAATAATGAAAAAGGGAGGGAGTCTAAAAGCAGTGAGTATTTTGAGTAATCAGGAGATTTAAGAGAGATAAAGGGCAGGGGAATTTTCGGAGATTCTCATAGCCTGTGTTAGAGGCAAAAAATGGTCGGCAGTTAGTCAGTTTTGGCTAGGAATTCGTGAAATGTAAGGAAAAATTAACAAAAACAGGTCTGTTTTTCGTCTATTTTTCTACCTATATCAGGTGTACTATTATTAGTAATAAGTAGTAATTATGTTCAAAATAGGGCCTTGGGATAATTCGTTTTTATCGCTTACCCTTTTTGGGTTTTTTCTGGGCTCTCTTTCCAAAAATTGGGCCGATCCAATATTTGATCGCTTGATAAAACTTTCCGCTCGGCTCTAAGTCTTTACTGGTAGAGATGTTATAGGCGGCCCTTTCATAAGCGATCATATACGACTTGAAGCTATTCAGGAGGAGTTTGGCCTCTTCGAGAACAGCTTTTTGGCGACGATCACGGTTTCGCTTTGGGCGAATTGAAAGGTCAAAGATTGTATGGGTAAAATCTTGTCCCTTATGGTTTTTTGACTGTTGTTGGTGGAATTTAATATCAACAGCAAAAGGTGTATGTCGTATTGTGTTGGTTGTCTTGTTTTGACTTTTTCTGGAAATTTCCAGGGAGAGGGTGCTTTCGTTAAGGGCGATGATATTGGCCTTTAAATCAATGACAAAGCCTTTGAGTTTTTCGAGGGCGACTTCAAGAGGGACCTCTGTTTCCAGTGTTCTTTTAAGGATTAAGTCGGCAGAATCGGAGGTGAGCCAGGTAAACCAGCTAGTCTTCTCTTTTGCTTTGTTATCGGTATTTTGCTGACCACTTCCAAGTTGAATCACCATATTTCGACCCGACTCTTTAGCCTGCATCAAGGCTCGGTCAGCACGCCCCAAAAAGGATTCAGGGGTATCACCTGATTGTAGTTCGGTAACGCCAAAACTTGCTGTGAGCTGCTGACCTTTCAGAGCAGGCTGAGGTATCTCTGCTAGTTCCTGACGGAGTTTTTCCGCTCTTTCTGTCGCCGTGTTATTGTCTAGATCATTACATAAAATGGCGAACTCTTCGCCACCATAACGGGCGATAAGATCACCTGGGCGCCACGATGTTTGGAGTATTTTTGCAAAGTCGATCAGGGCTTCATCACCAGCTTGATGGCCATAGGTGTCGTTGATCTTTTTAAAGTAATCAATGTCGCACATAATGAGCGACGAAACCTTGTTTTCTCGGTGATAGGCTTCGACAAATTGGGCCAAATGGTTGTCAAATTCGGATCGATTCGAGACACTTGTAAGAGGGTCGCGAGTCGCTTTGGTATGTAATGTTTCAACCCGCTGTTCAAGAACGACTCGACCAGAGACATCGTGCATCGATACAGCCGCACCAAGAAGCTGATTATTCGACGAAAAAACGGGGGTTATCTGGGTTGAGACCGCTATATGTTTCCCCTGGCGATTACAAATATAAAACCGTTTTATCAAGGTTCTACGGTCTCGTAGCACTTCGGCAATAGGGCATTCTTCATGTGAAACCTTTTGGCCTAAGCTATTTTGCAGTTCAAAAATTGCCGGGCTCCACTCTTTTTGCAAAATACTCTCCGAGGAAAGGCCCGTTAAATCTTCGGCTGCTCGGTTCCAATAAGTAATTTGTAGACTTGTGTTTAGGAAAAACACAGCGTCTTGGGAGTGGTCAATAAACTGGTGGTGGAAATCATCTTTTTCAGGGGTCGCTCGATTAAGGAGAGCAGTCTCCAGTTTCCAAAAGATGTGGGTTGCCTCTGTTTTATTGAGATCAGCAATCCAGCTTTTGAATGAGCTTTTAAAGTAGTTTGGGTGGCGGTTTAGAAACTGATGGAAACTTTCCACAAGTCGAATGTCAAACTGGGTATTGGCGTTGCAATACAGCTCTGAGAGTGCACGTTCCCGTGAGAATGCTTGACGATAGACTTGATCAGTTGTCATTGAATCAAAAGCGTCGGCAATTGCTAATATACGAGCACCCAAAGGGAGAGACTCTTCTTGTTTGTCGTAGCCAGCCCGGGTACCGTTGTACCAGGCAGCGCTGTACTTAATCGTCTCTAGTACTTCAAAGGGAGTTGAGCAGCTGGCCAAGATGTAGAGTCCCTTTTGGCGGTGCTTTTCAATTTCTTCGATTTCGTCGAAGCTCAGTTCAGCCGGTTTGTTCAGTATCTTGTCGGGAAGGCCAATTTTGCCAACATCATGGAGTAGGGCGGCGATTTCCAAGTTTGTAATAAAAAGGCTATCGTGTTTCATGAACTCCCCCCAGGCGGTGCAAGTCAAGGCAACACGAAGAGAGTGGGCCGCTGTCAAAGGGTGTTTGGCATCAATTGCAAAAAAGAGGCTGCTAGCAATCCCGAGACGGTTTTTTATGAGTTGGTCGGCAGCCGAGCTCTCTTCTATAGGGGGATTCAATGCTTGTTGGGATTGAGCATCTAACGGGGGATGACTCGATGTTTCTTGTTCAGGTTGGATTGAGTTATTGGCTGGCAGTTGGTTATCGGGGCCAACATTATCTAGAAGTGAGGAGAGTTTGTTTAGCCTCTGATCGGTCGATTGAAGCGCATCTTTTTCTGTGACACGTGCCTCTTTTGACGTTGTACTCTCGGATGTGGAGTTAGGTTGTGAAGAAGGTCTTTCCATGTCGGGTTAGTCGTCTTTTAGGTTGTTAGCTGTAGGTTTTAACGCAAGACATCTTGTACAGAGCGCATTCGTGGGCAGGTCCACATCCAGACGTTTGCTTAAAGATAGGATGTGAATATGGTTTAGGTGAGGTTTGCCTTTTGAAAAAAGAAGTTTCTTGTAGGGGTTTGTACTTTTTTATCAATTGTGTTACTTATAGGGACAAAGGTAACGAGTTGTCCCCTTTAAAAGGATTTGGAAGATTTTTAAAATTTGAAAAGTAGAGGAATTATGGTCCGTTTCATTACTTACTCAAGAAAAGGGGATGACACGAAAACACCCCATTTTGCGGCTAAACGGGGGGATAAATATATTCCTTTGGACGGGAGTGCGACCCCATGGAGTTCGCTTAAAGATCTGCTCAAGGAGGGAAAAGAGGGACTTGCATTGGCAAAAAATATTCTCACAGAAGGGTCAGAGGTACTTTCGAGTCAAGACATTGTTATCTTGCCACCAATCCCGAATCCTCAGAAGGTGTTGTGTGTTGGCCTAAATTATGCTGACCACGCGGCAGAGACGGGGGCCAAAATCCCTGCAGAGCCGCTGATTTTTAACAAACTCCCAACGACGGTGGCAGCTCATCATGATAAAGTTGTATTACCCAAAGTAAGCCAAAAAGTCGATTTCGAGGGAGAACTCGTTGTTGTTATTGGAAAAGAGGGAAAAAATATCGCTGTTGAAAAGGCATTGAACCATGTTGCCGGTTACTGCTGTGGGCACGATGTCTCGGCACGGGATTGGCAAAAAGAAAAGCCGGGGGAACAGTGGCTTTTGGGAAAATCATTTGATACTTTTGCTCCCTATGGCCCTGAGCTTGTAACGGCCGACGAAATCAGGAACCCTCATGATTTAGGAGTGCAATTGCGGATCAATGGAGAGGTCATGCAAAATTCTCGAACTCGAGAGTTTATCTTTAACATTGATTATCTCATTGCCTATATCTCTCAAGTATGCACATTGGCCGTCGGCGATTTGATCTTTACAGGGACACCACCCGGAGTTGGAGTTGCCCGAAACCCTCCCCGTTTTCTTCAAGAAGGTGATCTTGTTGAAGTTGAGATTGAAACGATCGGTATACTAAAAAATGAGTTTGTCTATGAGAAATAGCACGGCCCATCTAGCTTCTTACATGGTGAAATACAAAAAATAGGGGATTTTTTCGGGAGATGATGTCTCTGCCAGGAGATCGTTTCTTTTTAACTACCGAGCCAAAATAGGCCGAAGTTTCCAAGGAGGGAGCAAAAGGTTTTGTATGAATGCCTTTCTCTAGCTAAAAACTATTAAAGGATTAATAGGAACCGAAAAAGGATGACCCGTTTCGAACGAGGTGCCCAGCGACGCCGGATTGTTCTTGCTGAGGGGCGAATTTTACCAAGAGAAAGCCAAGACTCTTTTACGGCAAAATTAGGAAAAGACAGCACTGATCCCAAAGGGAGCAAGAGCCTCCGGGAAACAGTGAGCCATGTTGCGGTTTCTGAAGAAGAAAAACTCCACAATTATGATCAAAAAGGTCGTCTTGCTTCGCAACATGCTTGGAGTGGGTTTGTCCCTGTCGGCTGGCTTTCACTTACCCTCTTTTATCTTGTGCCATTAACATTGAGTGGGCTCATTATTGCAGGTAATGAAGCTTTTGTCTCTTTGCCAGAGTCTGCTAAAGCGAGCTATATTGCCCTCTCGCTGGAGAATCAGGGCTCAGTTGGAAATTGGTTTATCTCCACCCTTTATTTGTTCGGAGGGTTACAAGCAGGGCTCGTTTATTTTATTAGGCAACATCGTCGAGACGACTATGGTGGGAGCTACCGGTTATGGCTGAAGGTTTCGGCGGTTCTCGTTTTCGCTAGCCTATTTTCAGCGACACGTTTAGGAGATTCACTTGGAGCGGCTCTTTCATCGTTGGTGGAAGGCTGGGTATCTATCTCGGGAACGACATTGTGGGGGATTATCGTCTCGGTCGCGATAGCGCCATTGGTATGGAAGCTCACAAAAGAAGTTGTGTTTTCAAAGGGGACGTTGTTTTGGCTCACCGCTAGCCTCTCTTTTTACGTTGCCGGGGTCGTTGGTTCTACTCTCTTTTCTGCTGAGACGCTCGCTGGTTTAGGGTTTGGCTCGTACCTTTGGTGGCTTTCAATGGGAGGGGCTTTAGCGACTTTTTTCGGAACGACAAACTATTTGAGATATGTCTATTTTGATACCCAAGGATGGTTGAAAGGTAAAGGAAGTATTGTAAAAGAGAAGGTAGCTCGGAAGCAGGTTAACGATAAAGAGGGAGATCCTTCAGCGAGTTCTGTTCGGGTGGCGGCTAAAAAGGCTCCTTCAAAGAAGGTTACTGCTAAAGTTACTAAGGCCGAGAAAGAGGAGAAGGCAAAATCAGAGCCAGTTCAAACCAAGGAGGCCAAGAAGCCCTCTGGTTCGAAAAAACGAGGAGCGGCCATAAGGAAGGAGACAGCAACTCTCCCGATAAATGAACACAAGAAAGGAGCTAAGGGGAAACTTTCTAAAAAGAGCGAGTCGTTTACAAATTACGACGACGATTATGAAGATGAAGAAGTGAGACAATTATCAGAGCGCGGCCTTTCAAAATCGCAGCGTCGTCGTTTACGAAAAGAGCGAAAAAAAGCGACACGAGCTGCCTAACTCGACGAAAAGAGAGTTTTTTTTGCCTCTTGTCTTTGATAAAAAAGAAGACCACTAGAAAAAGGGGCCATGATGACGTTTAATAGGGCTGGCTTGTCTCTTTGCCGTTTCCCCAAAAGTCCTCAAGAAAGCTCTTTTTTCAATGACTGCTCGCACCCGTTTTGCTCCGAGTCCGACCGGCTATCTACATATCGGTGGTGTTCGTACTGCTCTTTTTAACTGGTTGTTTGCCAAACAAAATGGTGGGCAATTCATACTGCGAATCGACGATACTGATCAGAAGAGAAACGTCGAAAC
This sequence comes from Pirellulaceae bacterium, assembly GCA_028066335.1. Taxonomy (GTDB): domain Bacteria; phylum Planctomycetota; class Planctomycetia; order Pirellulales; family Pirellulaceae; genus JALCBQ01. The sequence continues at coordinate 17,494 of JALCBQ010000017.1, read as the reverse complement.
AGCCTTAAAGCCGATCTTGGACGGGTTTCGCTGGCTCGGTATGGACTGGGACGAAGGACCAGAAGTCGGTGGCCCTTATGGTCCTTACTATCAATCAGAGCGTAGCAAACGGTATGAAGAGGGGGTGGCCACTCTTCTTGAAAAGGGGCTTGCCTACTACGACTATGCTCACCCAGAGGAGTTGCAGGCTGAGCGACAGGCTGCCGAAAAAGAGAAGCGTCCCTTTTTGTACAGCCGCCGTTTCATGGCTGATACTGACGAGAAAAAGGAAGCTTTTGAGGCAGAAGGGCGGAAGGCGGTCGTCCGATTAAAAATGCCACGAGAGGGGAATTGCTCATTTGTCGACCTTGTTCGGGGCGAGGTTTCATTCGAATGGGCGCAGGAACAAGATCACGTCATTCAACGAAACGATGGAACTTGCCTCTACCATTTGGCAACAGTCATCGACGACCACGATTTTAAAATCACCCATGTTATTAGGGCGGTCGAGCATCTTTCCAATACACCGAGGCAAATATTTATCGCTCAAGGACTTGGGTACGACATCCCTGAATATGCTCATCTACCATATGTTGCCGAACCGAATGGTAAAAACAAACTCAGTAAACGTAAAATCCCCCATTACCTCAAAAATCGTGAGTTTAAGAAAGTCTACGACCATGGTGTTACGATTGCAAACCGCTTGGGCTTTGCCGAAGATGCCGAGACTTTTAACCCTGTCCTCGTCGACTTTTATGAGAAAACTGGTTATCTGCCGTCGGCAATTTTGAACTACCTGGCATTATTAGGGTGGTCCCTTGATGGCGAAACAGAAGATTTTTCGGTGGATGACCTTATTAAACACTTTACCCTAGAGCGGGTGACCAAGGCACCAGCCGGTTTTGATCCACAAAAATTATGGGCATTTCAAGATCGGTTTATGCAACGGTTAAGCACTGCAGACAAAGTTTTTGCTATGCTCCCATTTCTCATCAATTCGGGATTATTATCTAAAGAAGATGCGGAGCTAGAGACCGAAAAAGAGAGGTTGGGGCAAATCATCGAGGCTTGTGGTGATCGCCTTAAGGTCATGGGAGATCTTCTTGAGTATGCCGACTTCTTTTATGTTTCAAACGCAAACCTTGTCTATAACGAAAAAGATTTTAAGAAGCGTCTTCTCAAGGAAAACGCTGATTTACTCTTAGAAAAGTTGATTTCTCGCATCGATTCTATTGAGTCGTTTGATACCAAGTCCATTGAAAATTCATTGCGAACATTTTTAGAAGAAGAGGGGCTGAAAATGGGTGAAATTGTCCATCCTCTTCGAATTGGCACAACGGGGAAAGGGGTTGGTCCAGGAATTTTCGACTCTCTTTCAATTTTAGGAAAAGAGGTCTGTTTGGCCCGCTTGCAACAAACTCTCGAAAGAATCCGCTCGGCTATGGGCGTTAGAAAGCAGCCCTGACCTTAGCCCCAGGTGGTGGCTACCGAGTTTAATGGTAACTCACGTATTGTTGGGTAACTGCATTTCATAATATTGTTATTTATATTGTTACTTTACAAAATATAAGGATTTCGCTTAGATGTCATTACTTGTTGTTGGCTCAGTCGCCTTTGATAGTGTGCAAACCCCTACCGCTACACGTGAAAACGTAATAGGAGGATCGGCGGTCTATTTTTCGTATGCCGCCAGTTATTTCAACCCTGTCCGATTAGTTGGTGTTGTCGGAGAAGATTGGCCCGAGGAACATACCAGCATGCTTCAACAACGGCAAGTCGACATGGCTGGCCTTCAAATCGTTCCTGGTTCCGAAACATTTCGGTGGAGTGGAAAGTATTTGCCAAATATGAATGATCGAGAAACTCTCGAAGTCCATCTTAATGTTTTTGGTGATTTTGATCCCATTGTGCCCGAAGATTTTAAAAACTCGCCTTATGTCTTTTTGGCGAATGGTTCGCCGGTTGTCCAAATGAAAGTTTTAGAACAAGTCGATAACCCTCAGCTTGTTGTTGCCGATACGATGGATCTTTGGATTCGAGAATTTCATGATGAATTGCTTGAGCTTCTTGAAAAAGTCGATGGGCTTGTTCTCAACGACAGCGAAGCAAAATTATTCACCGGTGAAGAAAACCTCATTAAGGCGGGGCACAAAATCCTTAGCATGGGGCCTCGATTTGTTATTGTGAAAAAAGGAGAACATGGGGCGATGTTCTTTTCTGAAGAGCAGACCTACGTTTTGCCCGCCTACCCAACCTCGGAAGTCGTCGACCCCACAGGGGCAGGAGACAGTTTTGCAGGTGGGATGATGGGATATCTGGCTGAAAAAGAGGCACACGATATCGAATCGCTCAGAGAGGCGCTCGCTTATGGAACTTTGGTTGCCAGTTACAATGTCGAAGATTTTAGTTTAGACCGGATGCAACAGATTGAACGTAAAGAGCTTGACGAGCGTTTTGCAACCTATAAAAAAATGCTTAACCTTGGCTAAGCTAGCTCTCACTTTAAAACGAAATAAAGCAAGCTACTTGGGACCGGCTCTGCCGCGAGAAGGCTTGCTTTTTTCATAGGGTATTCAGAGAACGATTTTGAAAAGATCGCTTGAAAAGTTGTTAATGAAAGCTAAACGATGAAACCGCTACGGTTATTTATTGCTATTGAGCTACCTGAAAAAACCAAGATCAAGGCCGAGAAATTTTTGGCAAAGATTCAGGCTTCGGAGTTCAATGGCTTAGCACGATGGTTACGGCCGGAGCATTTGCATATCAGTCTGAATTTTATTGGGGAAGTCGAACCTAGAGAGGTCCTTACCATTTGTCAATTGATGAAAGAGGTCGCACAAGGGCATGTCCCCCCTCTTCTCTCTTTAGACGGTTGGGGTGCTTTTCCAAACGAAAAGCGGCCCCATGTTTATTGGTTAGGGGTTGTTCAGCAAAACGATCAGCTTAACACCCTACAAAGAGATCTCGATAGATGCCTTGTTGAGGAAGGATACCCGTTAGAGAAACGCAAATTTATCCCACATTTGACCATTGGGCGAGCAAAAAAGAGAGATCTTACCGAAGAAGAGCGGGACGGGCTAAAGAGCTTGGGAAGCGGGTTTTCAGTCGACCCTTTTCCGGTTCACAGAATTATCTTGTACAGTAGTGAGTTAGGGAAAAAAGGGCCGATTTATTCGCAACTAGGCAGTTGCCGTCTAGGATAGCACTCTCTTTTTGCTTTTATAAACCCTTTGATGGAAAATGGATAAGTAAAATGTTTTACTGTAATATATAAGAAAGAGGAAATTTCTTCTTGATTTAATTCGGCTATTTTGTACACTATGTGTGTTCACTATCTTTGGTATTGCCGATATCTCGTTTATGAAGTTCTGACAGGGTGTATCTAGGTGAATTTTTCACCGTTGTATGTTCGCTGTTTCTCGTCGAATTGAATTATTTGAAATCTATAAAGGAAGCCTCATGGCAAAAAAAGCTACAACGACTAAAAAGACGACTCCTAAAAAGCAAAATAGTGTCAAGGCTTTGGGACAAGATCCCAATTTAAAAACAACCCTTCAACAGATTGAAAAGCAGTTCGGCGATGGAGCGATTATGCCGTTGGGGGTTATTCAGCAACTCAAGGTAGAGGGAATTTCAACGGGATGTCTCTCTTTAGATTTAGCTCTTGGTGGCGAAGGGGTGCCGCGAGGGCGAATCATTGAAATGTATGGCCCGGAATCGAGTGGAAAGACAACTCTTGCACTTCACGTGGTTGCTGAGGCGCAAAAAAATGAAGGGATTGCCGCCTTCATTGATGCCGAGCATGCCTTTGACCCGAGCTGGGCTAAAAAAATTGGGGTAGAGCTCGACACCTTGTTGGTTAGCCAGCCGACAAGTGGCGAAGAGGCGATGAAAATCACAGAGATGTTAGTAAAATCGAATGCTGTCGACGTTGTTGTTGTTGATTCGGTAGCAGCTTTGGTCCCACGGGCTGAACTTGAAGGGGAAATTGGTGATTCTCATGTCGGTTTACAGGCCCGCCTAATGAGCCAGTCAATGCGGAAGCTAACAGGGGCTATTGCAAAAAGCAAAACTACGGTCATTTTTATTAACCAAATTCGTGAAAAAATCGGTGTGATGTTCGGTAGCCCCGAAACGACTCCAGGTGGACGGGCCCTTAAATTTTATAGCTCATGCCGTATCGATGTTCGAAGAATATCTCAGATCAAAGATGGAGAAGATGTTGTTGGGCAACGGGTACGAGCAAAAATTGTCAAAAATAAAGTCGCTCCTCCTTTTCGAATTGCTGAATTCGACATGATGCACACAAATGGTATCAGTTACGAAGGTGACATCCTCGACCTTGCTGTAGCTCATAAGGTCGTTAATAAAAGTGGCTCGTGGTTTAAATATGACGATGCTTATCTTGGACAAGGAAAAGAGAAAGCAAGGGCACACCTCATTGAAACCCCGGAGCTAACAAAAGAGTTAAAAGAGAAAATCATCGCTTCGGGTGGATTTTTTGAGCAAGAGGTAGAACCGGTTGCTGCAATTGCAGATGACAATTCATAGGATATGTTTTCAGGTTTTACAGAGAGAGGTGACAACGTATTTCAAATTGCTTTACACTATAGGAAGAAGGGAAGGAGCTCAAAGAAGTCCACTGGTTCTTTGAGAGGAAAAGCGGTATGATAAAGGGCTATTCTCTCCTCTTTTTTAAGTTGTATAACGTAATAAAACACGATGAAAACCGACGAAATACGTGAAAAATATTTGGCTTTTTTTGAATCCAAAGGGCATGCCCGTAAAGAGAGCGATGTTCTCGTGCCAAAATGGGACCCCTCGGTCCTTTTTACCCCTGCAGGTATGAATCAGTTTAAGGACCATTTTCTTGGTAAGGTCGAGCTTGAGTTTACAAAAGCAACGACTTCTCAAAAATGTCTCAGAACAGGTGACATCGAAAATGTAGGGCGGACTGCTTATCACCACACTTTTTTTGAAATGTTGGGAAATTTCAGCTTTGGCGATTACTTCAAACGGGAAGCGATTTCGTGGGCATGGGAATTTTTAACTTCTAAAAAATGGCTCGGCCTTGCGAGTGATCGATTGTCGGTAACAGTCTATAAAGACGACGACGAAGCGGAAGAAATATGGAAAAAAGAAATTGGCCTACGTCCTGAACAGGTTACCCGTGAAGATGAGGATGAAAACTTTTGGCCAGCCAATGCCCCCAGCGAAGGCCCAGATGGAGTATGTGGCCCCTGTAGTGAAATTTATTACCATCCTGAGGTTGGTGAAAAGGTTGAAATATGGAATCTTGTTTTTACTCAGTTCAATCGAGTTGGAGAACCACCGAATAATTTAAAGCCACTTCCCTCGAAGAATATTGACACAGGTATGGGGCTTGAGCGGATTGCAGCTGTAATGCAAGGGGTCGAAACCAATTACCATATTGATACCTTGTTTCCAATTGTTCATGCTGCTGCCGAAATATTTGGTTTTGATTATGTTGCCGACTCCGAGGAGGGACGACGTTTGCGACGTATTACCGACCATGTACGTGCTTGTACCTTTAGTATTCACGAAGATGTCTTCCCAGATAACAACAAAGAAAATTATGTGATCAAGCGGCTATTGCGGCGAGCCGTTTTAGATGGGCATCAAATGGGGATTCGTGAACCTTTTTTGTACCAGTTGGTTCCCAAAGTCGTAGAAATGGTCAAGGGCCCTTATCCTGAACTAGAGCAGTCGATTGAAAAGGTCCAAGAAGTTATCCGCCGTGAGGAGGAGAATTTTCTTGCAACAATTGATGCCGGCTTGGTCGAAATTCAGCACGAGTTTGCCACAATGAAGAAGGCAAACCAAAGTCAGATAAATGGCCGTCGAGCGGCTAGTATTTATCAAAGTAATGGCTTTCCTCCCGAGTTGGTCGAAATTATGGGGCAAGAGTATGGGTTCACGTTCGATTGGCCCGCTTATCACCAAGCGATGGAAGAACATGGCCAACGATCGGGTGCTGGACGCAAAGAACTATTTGCTTCGGGGCCGATCGAGTCGATTAAAAGTGAGCTTCGGGGTACCTCATTTGTCGGTTACGATTCGATAGAAAAACAGGTCGAGATAAAATACCTTGTCCTCGATAACGAAATCATCGAGAGGGTTAATGAACCAAATGAAAGCCGAATGGTCGAAGTGATTTTGGATGAAACCCCTTTCTATGCCGAAGCAGGGGGACAAGTCGGCGATTCAGGCGAAATCAGAACCGACTCGGGTCGGCTCGTCGTATTAGATACTCAAAAAAATAGTGATCTGGTTATTCACACATGTTATTTGGCCGAAGGGACGGTTGTCCAGGGCGATTCGGCCAAGGCACTCGTTGCCCCGTCTAGGCGCGATGGCCTGCAGCGAGCACACAGTGCAACCCATATTCTCCACTATGCATTGCATGAAACGTTAGGTTCTCATGCAAACCAAAAAGGGTCAAAGGTCGAAGAAGACTGGCTCCGCTTCGATTTTACCCACATGCAATCACTTGACGATACAACACTCCAGAAAATCGAGGCTATCGTTTCTCAGAAAATTATGGAAGCCTCTCCAATTGAGTGCCAGCTGATGCCTTTATCGGAGGCAAAAAAAACGGGAGCCATGATGCTTTTTGGAGAAAAGTATCCTGACCCGGTTCGAGTCGTTTCAATGGGTAATTTTAGCAAAGAATTTTGTGGTGGTACTCACCTGACCAACACAAGCCAGGTCGGACAGCTAATTATCGTTAGTGAAGAAGCTGTTGCGGCCGGTACCCGAAGAATTGTTGCATTAACGGGAGAAAAAGCTAAAAGTTATTTGAAAGAGGTCGAGGACCAGATCGCTCAGCTTGAAAGTGATCTTGGTAAAGGAGGGGCCGTTTTACCACAAAAGGTTATTCACCTTGTCGAAGAGGTCAAAAGCTTAAAAAAAGCACTGCAAGCGGGACAAACCGCTGCTGCGCACAATATCCGTGCGGAACAACAGGTTGTCTCGGGAAACAAGACTCATTACCCCAAAGATATTCTTCGCGAGATTGCTCAATTTCTCAACATTCCGTTAAACGAAATATCTCAACGTGTTGGGGCCCTTTTGGTAGAGAAGAAAAGGTTACTTGCCGAGTTAGAATCTCAGGCGAATAGTGAACAACTTACCGCTGAAGGGTTGTTAGAAAAAGCGACCCAAACCGATGGAGTGACGATCGTTGTTTCGTCGACATCGGGGGGGAATCCGAATACATTTCGCCAATTGATTGATCAGCTTCGTCAACAAGCAAGTCCTGTCGCTGTCCTTTTGGCAACTTCGTCAGGTGAGGGAAAAGTGACTCTTGTTGCAGGGCTAAGTCGTGACCTTGTTGAGAAAGGTTACAAAGCGGGTGATTGGATTCGGCCAGTCGCCGCTGTTGTCGGGGGCAGTGGGGGTGGACGTGCCGATTTAGCACAGGCTGGTGGAAAAGATCCTGGTAAACTACCAGAGGCACTTGATTTGGCCCGTGAGAAAATGGTTGAAATTCTTTCAGCTTAGCTGGGGAAAATTTTGAAAACAGATACGTAAAAAAGCCCTCTGTGAGAGGGCTTTTTTACGTATTCGCCTGCTTTTATTCCAGCAGGAGTTTTGTCTTTTTTATCTATTTAGCCGGTAACATGTAGTTGATTAACAAGGGGCTCGGAGGTATTGGCCAAGGCAAGTTCTTGAGCGAGTTGTTTCTCAAAGTGGCTAAAGACGCTACCTGTTAGTATGAGTCGGTTTGTCTCCCAAGAGAGATCGATTTGGCAGTGGCTAAGATTGCAGTCATTTTGAAATCGATCGTGGAGCTCTTTTTCTTTTGTCGTCATGGCACTTATAAAAGCAGAGTGAGTTAATGGAGTCTCAAGGGTAGCTTTCGCTTATAAAGAGGGGTAACAGGCTGCAAGGGAAAAAGGGGACAAGGGCTTTACTTTCTCTTTGGTCTTCCCGGTTACACCATTTCTGTGGATTTTTATGAGAGCCAGGGTGGGAGGAAATTAGGAGGTGGGAGCTGCAGAATAGAGACTTTTTCAAGGTCAGGATGATTCTTCAGCTCGATCATTGCTTCTTCTGGGGGCAGAGAATCAAGGTTTAAAATGCCGATCGAGTGGCCTCCCGCCTTATCCCCAAAGCGTCCTACACTCATGTGAGCAATGTTTACACGATATTTTCCAAAAGTCGTCCCTACCGTTCCAATAATTCCGGGTAGATCATGATGCCAGAAAAGAAAGAGGTTGCCATCAAGGTAGGTTTCAAGGCGATATTCGTTAATTCGAACAAGTCGTGCCATATCATTTCCGAAAAGGGTGCCGCTGACAACATATTGTTGATTGTCGGTAATGAGCTTTGCTGTGATTAAGGAGCTGAAATCGCCGCGGTCTTGTTGGTTGTGAACCACAAGTTGGATACCCCGTTCTTTCATAAGTATTTCGGCGTTAATGATATTTGCATTTTCGACAGCAGATTCCAAAAAGCCGGCTGAAAAAGCAGCGCTGATGAGACGGGTGTCGTTCTTTGCAAGGTCGCCCTGGATTGTGAGTTTGCATTGAGAGGGGTTATCGGTGTGCCACTGGGCTAATAAAAGCCCAAGTCGATAGGCAACGTTTAGGTACCCACGCAGGGCATTGAGCTGTACCGGGTCAATCGGGGCAACATTTACGGCGTGGCGAATTTCACCCGTTTTAAAATAGTGTAGAAGAAGGTTAACTGCCTCAACAGCGACCTGAATCTGGGCTTCTTCAGTACTGGCACCCAAGTGGGGGGTACAAACGACATTTGGTAAACCAAAAAGCGCGCTATCTGTACACGGTTCGGTTTCATAGACATCTAGAGCAATCCCACCAATCGCCCCGGACTCCAGACCTTTTAAGATTGTTGTTTCGTTGTAAATTCCACCCCGAGCACAGTTGATTAACTTGACCCCTGGTTTGATTTTTCGCAGAACCTCTTCATTAATAAGATCGGTCGTCTCTTTGGTCTTGGGTGTGTGGACCGTTAAGTAATCGATTAGGGGCCATATCTCGGAGAGATCGTGGCAGAGTTCAATCCCTAGTTGCTCGGCACGTTGAGAAGAGAGGAAGGGGTCGTAGCCGACAACTTGCATGTCAAAGGCGATTGCCCGCTTGGCGACTTCTTGGCCGATTCGTCCTAAGCCGACAATTCCCAATGTTTTAGAGGCAACCTGGGTTCCTATATACTTTTTCCGGTCCCAGCGACCTTCTTCAAGGCTTTGATTTGCAGAGGCAACATTTCTCGAAAGTGCGAGCAAAAGGGCAAAAGTGTGTTCGGCGGTGCTGACCGTGTTCCCTGTAGGGGTATTCATAACGATGATCCCCTGACGGGTTGCCATTGTCTTATCAATGTTATCGGTGCCAACCCCGGCTCGGGCGATCGCTTTAAGGCGTGTGTTCCCCTTTAGTGATTCGCTTGTAATGGTTACACCACTACGGCAAATAGCACCATCAGCTTGAGCAAGTGCCATACGAAGTGTTTCTCCTGAGAGGGCCGTTCGAACTTCGTACTCGATTCCGTCAGCCTTTTCTAGCAGGTCAATTCCTTCTTGAGCAATTGGATCTAGAACAAGAATTTTGGGCATTGTATTTTCTGTCGTGGTGTTATGCAAAAATTGAGGCTAGCGGGAGGGGGGGGACTAGCTGTTTTTTTTATAGAAGTTGGCCATGAATTTGGCGAGCTCTTGAACTCCAGCGAGTGGCATTGCATTGTAAATTGAGGCTCGAATACCGCCGACCGAGCGGTGGCCGGCAAGGTTGGTCAAGTTTTGATCGGCCGCTTGTTGAAGAAATAGGGTTGTCAGTTCTTCGTTTGGTAAGCGGAAAACTACATTCATAAGAGACCGGTCGCTTGTGCGCGCATGACCTGTGTAGAAACCTTTGCATGTATCGATTTGTTCATAGAGAAGAGCCGCTTTTTGTTGGCTAAACTTGTGAACCGATTCGAGGTCACCAAAGGTCTTTTGTAACCAACGACAGACCAGATTAACGACATAAATCGGGAAGGTTGGAGAGGTATTGTACATTGAGTTATGTTCTGCGTGGTTGCGGTAGTCGAGATAACACGGAAGGTCGTTTGGCACTTTGTCGAGAAGGTCTTCTCGAACAATGACGAGTGTAACTCCGGCGGGACCAATGTTTTTTTGAGCACAGGCGTAAATAAGGCCGTATTTTTGAATGTCGAGAGAGCGGTGCAAAATATCTGATGAGGCATCACAGATCATTGGGATATCACCGAACTGTAAATCGTCAGAGAACTGAATTCCCTGGATTGTTTCATTCGAGGTATAGTGCAGATAAGAGGCATTAGGATTGGGCGAAAGAGAGGCCAGATCTGGTAATTGGCTATAGTTATGATCTTTTCCGTTGTAGAGAATGTTGACGGGGCCTTGCATTTTTGCTTGTTCGGCTGCCAGTTTTCCCCAAGTGCCAGTGACAAGATATTCTGCCTCTTCGGAACGCCCTTTGAGAAAATTCATAGGAATCATTGAAAACTGGAGACGGCCACCACCTTGGAGAAAAAGGATCTTATAATTGGTGGGAATCGAGAGCAATTGACGGAGGTGCTCTTGGGTCTCTTCAAGAATACTTATGAATGCTTTGCCACGGTGCGAAATTTCGAGAATAGAGCTACCAACCCCAGGAAGAGAGATGAGCTCTTGTTCTATCTGTTTTAAGACAGGAAGAGGAAGAGTTGCCGGTCCAGCTGAAAAGTTATAGACACGGCCGTTTTCACTATTGGACAAATACATAAAAATTCCGTGAAAGATTGTAAGAGAGAATCAGATTTATAGGGTTTCTCCAGAGCCCACCACTAGAACCTTGCAATGGATTGTAGAAGCTCTGTAATCAAGGAGAAGTGCCAAACGGGAGGTTTCGCGAAAAAAAAGAGGATTTTGCGAAGAAAGTGCAAAACGATTGAAGCCCTTGAGAAACACTAAAATCAAACATGAGATTACGAATCTATCGTCATCTGGAAATGTGGCCTTGGTTATGAGTAGACGTTCTTGGGGCGTTATTCTTTCCTTGAAGGGATTTAGGGTTCAATGTATCATCGATAGGTAGGGCTTGAGAGGTTCACCATTTTGGTGTTGCTACCCGTAGAAAAATTGGATGAGGCAGCAGGTAGACCGTGTTGTTGCTGGAGCATGGCGACTTTGGTTTTGAGTTGGTCTTGGAATCGATTGAGTTGTAGGGAGCGTTGGTAATTGGCTAGTGCCTGTTGGGGATCGCCAGCTTTTTCACGTAGGCTGCCAAGAGCGGCGTGTATTCTGGGGTTGGTTTCATCTAGAAAAAGGGCTTGCTCCAGATGGTTTTTTGCCGCTTCCTGATTTCCAGACTCTTGGTAAAGGCGGGCTAATTCGACAAGAGGGTCCGATTTTTGGGGACTACTAATTGCCCAGTTTTTCAAGAGATTGAATGCTTTGTCAGAACGATTGGTTTCAGCTAAGAGGACTGAGAGGCCCCGGTTGGCTTCGATATGGTCATTGTCGATATCAAGGCAGCGGTTGTAGAGGGATTCGGCTTGTTGAAAAAGGGTTTGGTCTTTGCTGCTTTTTCCCAAAGTATGGTATGTTGCAGCCATGTTATAGTAGGCGTCAGCGTTATTGGGGTCGCTGGCAAGGACTTGCTGAAAGTGGTGCAAGGCGACTTGCGGTTGGCCTTCTTGGTAGGCACGAACGCCCGACATGTTTTGGCCATAGTTTGCCATATGACACCCGCTGCCTAAACAAAGGAGTGCCGTAAGGAAAAAGAATGATACCAAAAAAGAAGGTGATTGTAGCTTGGTCGAGTCCTGATGTTTCATGGCTAACATTCAGTTTTTAAAAGTTCCGGGGAAAGTGGTGATTGAAAGTGGCCAGAAGATAGTAGTTTTTTCAATCTCGTGCAATACCGGTTTTGCGCCTTTATGAAAGGGTAAGCCCTTTTATTCACGAACAAAGGCACACGTATAGTCATTACGTGTGCCTTTGTTTTTTAGAGCGTTACAATTTCTACTCTTCTTCGTCCTTGAGATCTTCCTCGTCGGTTTTGGCCTCTTCACTTTTTCCTGGAATGGGAAAATCCGCAAGACTTTCTTGATCGAGTTGACGATAGCCGAGAGAGTAGAGAACTTCTAGTATTTCACTACAGGTTGGGAACATTCGGCCACTTTTGCGTTTATATGCATCGAGTGTTTGCATAAATTCGATTTCTGCATCGTTGTAATCTCGTTCACAAGTCGTTGGGTCGATTTGCCGTCGGCGCTGGACTTTACGGCGGTCATTTTCAACTGGGAGGTCGTTTTGACGACGTTCTTGCTTTTTATTACGACGATCGACGGAGACTTCAGGATTTTTTGAGGCCATATTGTGTTCCTATCTGTAAGTTTGCGGTGGATTGAGTCCGCAGAGTGGGTAAACCGGAAAGATTCATTAGGTTACTCCTTTAACCACCTAAGTGTAGTTTTCGGTGTTCTATCTGGTAAAATAGAAAGGCTGCAGAAAATATCTGGTATTTCCGGTATTTCCGGTTTGTAGGGATCGGGTAAAAGAGATGGCTGCAATTACTGGAGTGGGGCCTCGGAAATAGAACGGCCCTTCATCCTTTGCAGCAGAGGGGGGTGACACCAGAACTAGCTAACAGGCATGAGAGCAACCAGAAGGGAGCAATATCTGGCAGACATTCGGGTGAAAAGATGTAGAAAAAGCCGACTGTTTTATTGGTCGGTTTTTGATTTAGATTTAGTCGGCAAGCGTGGTAACTACGCCCTGTTTCTTGCAGGCATCTTTTAGATGCTCCGCGAATATCACCTTCTAATAATGTGTGCCGTCCTAGACAATCCTCTGATTCGAAAAGTTTAATTGGTAGAAGTATGAATGGTCATTTTTTTCTACTGGTTTGATCTTTTTGTCGATTTTCCCACGAAATGGTTTGAAAATATAGCCAAAAGCTGAGCCAAATGGAGAGGCGACTGGCCGGAGGGTGCTGGCAATATTTGCAACAGGCTTTTGAATATGTGGATTGTCGAGGCTAAAATTTTCAGTAACTACGGGTAGGGAATTCATGACATACCCTTGCCACGGACTTGAGGGTTTAGCTTCGTCGGTAGTCGAGCTATTTTCAGAAGCAGAGTTTCGTACTGGGCTCATCTTTTGGGCTAGCTTTCTTCCCTCGTCCTGATGAGACCAAAAAGGGAGAAGAGCAACAAGAAAAATGGCAGCCAGCGAAGTCAAGATAGTCGCAACCTCTTTCCACGAAAGCTCTTGCCATAAAGTTGATTGTGATCGCAATGTGTGGGGGGAATAGGAGGGAATGTGCTGGCTATCTGTATTGAGAGAATCTATACCGTTAGAGAGAGAAAGTTGTTTAAGGACCTTGTGGTTGAATTCTGGGGTAGATGGAGAAGGATTGGTTAAAGTCGTTCGCGAATGAGAAAGTTCTGTGTTGAGAAGGTCGTCAAAAAGGTGGCTATATAGAAAGAGTGTCTCTTGGCACTCGCTGCAGTTAAACGAGTGTTGTTGTAATATAGGGTCAGCACTCAGAGGTTGGTCATCAAAAATTGGTTCCTTGAAAGAGGGGGGGGCAAGAGAGTACTCTTCATGGCTAGAACCCTTGGAGAGGTTTACTTTTTCGGCGGGGTTTCTGCTATCTAGGAGATAGTGAATCCGCTCATTGAACTGTTCACACGATATTTTGTTCACCTTGATAGACTCCTCTTTTTTGCAAATGCTCAATCAAGTCGCGGCGAGCACGGTAGACCCATGTTTTTACAGTGCCTAGCGGACAGTTCATGACTGAAGCAATTTCTTGATAGCTTAGTTGTTCTTCGTGAAACAACGTAAAAGCCTGATGGAGATGTGGTTTTAGTCGAGAAAACGCAAGTCGTACCTCTTCGGAGATACTGTTACGTTCTTCCCAGCTAATCGTTTTATCGGCGACATCTTCTACGAACTCGTGGGGAATTGGTCTTCTTCCACGACTCGTGATGTGCGTCCGACACCGGTTCCCCGCAATCGTCAACAGCCAAGGCTCGAACTCACGACCACTATCCCAGGTATGTAGGCTACGAAACGCACGGACAAAAGTCTCTTGTGCCATATCTTCGGCATCTTGGTGTTGCCCAAGCATGCGCAGACACAAACGATAGACCCGTTCGCGAAATCGGTCCAACAACTGATCCATAGCCAGTTGCTCCCCTGAGAGGCAGCGCTGAACTAACTCTTGATTTGTTAACAATCGACAATCCCCATGTAGACAGATATTATTACTATTTTAAATGGAGCCCAGTTTCATTGGAAAATGAAAAAAAGAAAAATACTTGGTTTCAGTCCCTTGCTTCTTCTGAATTTTTGCCAGAGTATTCGGCAAAATTTCTCAAAAGAAAGGAGAATATTACTCCTTTTAAAGGAATTGGTAACATAACCTAATAAAAATCTAAGAGAAGGAAAAAGAGTTACTTTATCTCATAAGAAGAATAAGATGCAAAATATCTGCAATTGGTCTCGAAATTATAGAGAAAAGACCAAAATAAGAGAATCTGGTCGATGAAGAAGTATTTGGAAAGGATGGTCGACCCCATAAAGGGGCCGCGGACTTCAAATAATTTCAGAAAGGTAGCTGGCGGGCATCAGTAGAGAGATGCACAAAAACAGGCTAACTAAGGCAGCAACAAATGTAAATCCAGGAGTAGCCGTACCCTGATTGGAAAAATTAACTCAAAAAGGGCCAAGAAGTGAGAGAGTCAGGCTTCCCTTATTGATTCACCATCTTGCCATATCGAGGAGAAAGTTAACGGCGGTTGAGCATTTTTCGAAGTGTATCTTCGGCCGCTTCCTGGGTGTTGGGCGCCTTGGATTTCGAAATTTTCCCAAGCTTGGGCTTGGGAGGTTGTTCCTCTTTCGTCTCTTGATCGGCAAGATTTTCCCTTTTAGGGTGTTTGTCTGTATCATCTAAGACAAAGTGGCGGGTCTCTGACATTGGAGAAGCTAGCTCTTCAGGGCTCTCTTGAAGCCACATGGTTGCATCTTGATCGACAGTACTCTCATTGTCTGAGCTAGCTTTTTGGACCGTTCGGGAGGCAGCCTCTTTAATGTTTTTGACCGCTGATTTTTTCGGAGCATTAACGGCATGATCGATCAAAACTTCAAAGTGAAGTGGGCCGACACGGAGCGAATCACCCGTCTTAAGAAGTTGTTTCCCTGAGACCCGCTTTTCATTGACAAAAGTACCGTTTTTACTGCCGAATTCTTCGACATAAATACCTTCTTCTGATATTGAAATGGCGCAATGTTTTCGGCTAACGGTCTCACTTTGCGGTCGAAGATGACAGCTCTCTTCTCGTCCAATTAGGAAATAACGTTCGACGATAGCAATTTCCTTGCCTGTATGCACTCCCTGCATAACTTTTAACTTCACTTGCATATCTAGTTGTCCTAAAAAACAACAAACCTCGAAAACCATAAATCTGAAAGTGTTTAGGTATCTAGCTCCAAGGCCAAAGCTCTTGTCTAGTGTTTTTGTATGGTCTAAATACCTCAGCCTTTGCTAAGCGATCGTCTTGTACTCTCGGTTTCCTATTTATCCTACCGTCGGATAAACAACACAAGCCTCATGTGTTGGTAACTTTCAAAAAACTGCAACCGATGCCAGTGGACAAACTCTTACACCAGATTTATCTAAAAGATAAACGTTGCACTAAGAGCATTGTTACTGTTTCAAATGATGTTTGAAGAAAAGTGCTTTTGAAAAGAAGCTAAAATTACAGGAGCTATATCGACTACAAAAAATCACAGATTCAGATTAATGTAGGTGATATCAACACACAACTGTGTGTTCCTAAGCCCGAGTAAAAGTGTTGTCTAATTAAGAGGTGAGCAAAAAGCCTGCGTTACCAAAACCGTTGCACCAGCTTCTCTCTGTAATAGAAGGGACAAAACGGACACAAAAAACATGTGTAAAAAACGGTAACGTAGACAAGGAAACGATCACAAAACGGCGAATCTAAAAACGGTTGCCTCTTGTCTGCTGCGTTTCACACCCTTAGCCATGCTAGTGGTGTTGTAGATAAGTGTGAACTAACTCACAAACCAGTTCCATCTTAAAAAAAAAGAGACATAAATACCATGAATATTTCTGCAATAGTTCCAAAAAAAAGGAACTTTTTTTGAAGTATGGTAATTTTACGTCTCTAGAGACCAGATATCAATAACTTTTGATGAAATGACTCCCTCATCGCTTATATGTCCAACTCGGATTGTCGTACCTTTCTTTTTTTATTTGATGGGCCAGGTCGATCTCTTTCTCGGTTAGTTCACCTTGCTGAAACTCTCCTCCGAGTGAATCGCTCAATTTTTGCAGAAAGAGCGAAAGTAATTTTTCTTGTTCCACGTGGTTCGGTTGAAGTTCGTTAATAGCAGTGAGATGTTTTGTAAGAGGTGAAGTTTCGAGCAAAATACTTCCATGTTGCAAGATAGCGTTTTTGTGTCGACGTTGTGCCGAGCCAGTCACTTTTTTTTGACCAATTATTAAATCGCCTTCACTACGCCGCTCGAAACAGAGAAATGGCTCCGCTCTTTTGGGTTCTGCCTTAGAGAGACCTTTTTCGTCAGAATGAGGGTTGTCATAAAGATGGGCCAAAATATCCCACTGATTTAATACTTCAATAAGGCCTTGGTGAAATTTTTGGTAGAGGGCATAGTTGTTGTGATGAAGTCGATCGGTAATCGGCGTAACAAAACTATAGGTGAGCTCATGGTGGTGAACAATGGCGCCACCCCCAGTCATTCGTCGGACAAGATCAACATCGCTTAACATCTGGAAATCATTGAGATCATCGCTCTTTTGGAAATATCCCAAAGAGACAGTCGGTTTTTTCCATTGGTAAAACCGAAGTGTTGCGAGCTTTTTTTCCGAAGCGAAATGAAGGATTGATTCATCGACGGCCATATTCCAGGCGCCATCCTGCGGGTGGTCAATTAGCAACCGAATTAGAGCCATTCGTGTTTTACTTCTCGCTTTTAGACGACCATTTTGTAATTGGTTTTCGCGAGGCTGTAACTTCGTCAGGACGGGTAATGATCGTCGAGTGCGGTGCCGTCTTCACAACTTCGGGATCTTCTTCTAATATCGTTTTAAGAGTTTCGGCGAAATGATCAAGAGTCTCTTTGCTCTCTGTTTCAGTCGGCTCAATCATCAATGCCTCAGGTACTGTCAACGGAAAATAAGTCGTCGGAGCGTGATAACCATAGTCAAGGAGCCGTTTCGCTATATCTGTTGTCGTAATCCCTTTCTCTTTCTTATACTGAACGGGTGAAGCAACAAACTCGTGCATGCATCGATCGCCTTGTGGGACTTCGAGAAAATCTTTGACCTTGTGCAAAAGATAGTTAGCATTAAGGACCGCATTTTCAGCAACACGTTTTAGACCATCTGGGCCGTGGGTCAAAATATAGGCATAGGTTCGAACCAAAACCCCTGTATTCCCGAAAAAGCTCCTTACACGACCAATAGACTTAGGG
>JALCBQ010000202.1 GCA_028066335.1 Pirellulaceae bacterium | reverse complement strand
ACCCATCGACATAATTTGTAAGCCATTTTGGCGATGGGGTACAAGCTTCTTGTTCTCATTAATTTCTGGTTTCCCCTCGGCACCGACAAGGTGAGGGATGCTCGGTCCATAAACGTCAGCATCTAAAAGGCCGACCTTGCAGCCTCCTTGTTGAAAACCATAGGCAAGTGAGGTCGCCAAGGTACTTTTTCCGACACCACCTTTTCCCGAGGCGACTGCGATAACCGTCTTTGCACGTAGTCCTATTTGGCCGATTTGCATGGGTGGGCGTTCAAAAGTCGTCTGCTCGACATTGATTGTGCGTAGCTGTGGGAATGTCTCTTTCAGACGATCTTTTAGGTCGTTTACGGTTTCGTCCCCTAACAGAGCCGAGTGGGTCGTCAGGGCGAGTGTGAAAGAGACCGACTCGTCGGTGACGGTTAGGTCTTGGACTTGGCCCGTACTTACAAGATCACGTCCAGTTTCAGGATCGGCGAATTTCGCAAGTCGGCCTTTGACACTATCGATGGTAAGGGGTTGGCTATTCATGGTATCTCGTTTTGGGTATTGGCAAGAAAAGAGGGTTCTCCAAGGGGCTTTGTTCGTCTTGAAGATATCGATGACGTTACTGGACGTCTATGTATATTAAATGGTTTTAATAAAAAAGAGCAGGTCCTACCCGATTGAAAGTCGCCGTTTTCACCAAAGTTTTGACATTGGCGATATTATGTGGTCAGGTCTTTGGAAGTCTTTTTATTTTAGAAGCCAAATTTAACTATCTAGCGGTTTGTAGAGAGACTAAGAAAAAAGGCCCTCGGTGAGCCCCCTGGAAGGAAAGTCGAACTTCTTTCGGTGAAAGTAGCTAGCAATCGAGCTCATTAACCTGGGAAGGTCGAGCCGGCTTCGGAATATTCGATCGAATCCTAGTTGGCCGATTGCCGGCTCGACTTTTCGTTTAGAAGAAGGGAGGCAAACCGTTATAAAGGCATCGGAAATTTCGAACCGGAGGTTGCAAAAAGAGGTTAAAAAATCGGATTCATTCGTCGAAGGCCATCCCAAAACAAGGTAGCTCTGTGGCGATTGTTTGAGCCCTTCTTTACATTGAGATATTGACGAGGTACGCAAAATCTGGAGGCGACTCCAGAATGGATCGTTTGAATGGAAGAAGTGTCTCTCTTTTGCAAAGGCAGTGTACCAATCGTTTTGCTCTTCACAGAAAATCAGTTTTCCATTTGGCTGAGAGTTCTTTGCAGGAGTTCTCATGTTTACCGCTTCTCATTGATGTCTAGTTGACTTGCAGATTAGTTTTCTCGATAGGATCTTATTTGTCGACTTGCTACGAAGAATGATTACGAGTTTTTGTCTTTGTCTGGAGGAGTCGTCGGTCGTTTTGGATTGCCGGCCTCTCCTTTTTCTTTTTGAGTAAAATATTCCCAGCGGCGTAAAAAACGGGGGCGACTAATGTTGAGGAGACGGGCCGCCTGAGCCTTGTTCCCTTTGGCTTGGTCGTAACTGCGTCGGAAGAGTTCATGTTCAACCTCTTCTAAAAATAGGTCAAGGGCGATCGGCTCTTCTTGAGGAATCAGGTCGGCTGCTGCCTGTTCTATTTGAGCAAAGGTTTCGGGAAGGTCTTTGGTCGTAATCCAGGGGCCAGATGCCTTATGGTGGGCCTGCTGAATTGTCTCCTTGAGCTCTCGGTAGTTCTCGGGCCAGTCGTACTGAAAAAGATATTCTTGTGCCTCTTCGGTCAAGCCACTGAGCGATTTTTCTTCGGAAAGATTGAGTTGCTCAATAAGACCTTGGCAAATAAGGCGAAGGTCGTCTCGTAAATCTCGAAGTGGCGGGAGTTCTAGAACTAATGTTGACAAGAGTGTTAGTAGTGGTAAGGAAAAGCCGAGTTGGTCGGTTAAATCTTTCGGAGGGAGGGTCGAGGTGGCTAGTAGCCGAAACGGCGTTTCAGGAAGGGAGAGAAAACCCAAAACTTCCTGCTGTGCTTCCAAAGGAAGGGTCTCAAGATCTTTTAACAATAAGATTGGCATGGAATCTGTTTCGAGCTCTTTGCAATAACGGAGTAACGTCGTGACCGACTCCTGGATTTCTTGTGCCGTCAGATCGGAGCAGGCGAGGGGAAGGATTGCCTGGAGTCCATCTTTGGAGGAGGTTGAAAAAGGAATCGATGGTCGGTTCTCCCCAGCTGTCTCGGGTAGAAGAGGGGAGTCTCCTCCTTGAGTCATCATTTTCTGGCAAATCGCTTGGGCGAGCAACTCTTTTGGGGTTCCAGACTCTCCAGTAATTAAGGCGTGGCATTTACTTTCTGCCGCCAAGTGAAGTTGGGTGATGACCCGTTTTAAAAGAGCTGATTCACCAAGGAGGTATGGGGTTAAATCTTCTTCGAGTCGGTAGGCAAGTCTTTTCTGAATTTGTTGGTGGAGTTTTGCCGTAGGGTTGGCCTCTTCCAGGTCAAACCCTCTATTGAGCAGGGGCCATTCTGTTGAGTCAAGGGAGATCATGCTCAGAAGGAGTGGGCGATTATGGTTTTCGGTCGTTAGACGGAGAAAGAGTTGCTGCCCTTCAAACCTGCTAGGAGGTGAGGACAGGGGTTCAGAAAGGGGCTCTTGGTGAGGCCTCTGTTGAAAGTAGATTGGCTGGGAGTCGTTCGGTTTTAAGAATGTATCGGGAGGGGGGGCGAGAGAGTCGAGATCGAACACCACTTTACTGGGGGGGGAGGAAGCATAGATGATTTTATTACCTAAGACCTCTTTTTAAGTGAGTCCGACCCAGTTTAGGAACGTAT
>JALCBQ010000201.1 GCA_028066335.1 Pirellulaceae bacterium | reverse complement strand
TTTAGTGTGTTTTTCCAATCCATCTATAACCTTGATTTTAGCCGATTACTCTCAACAAGCGTAGACGGTTCTTTCTGAAACTACTTAAAAATAGCTCTTATTTGCCTCTTTATGTAGGTAAGGGAATTAAAACAGGTCTCCTCTTTTGGGGCCATGTTTGGTTTCTGTAAGAATCTTTGGTCCCTTATTGGTCATGAGAATCGTATGCTCAAACTGCGCTGAAAGAGAGCCATCAAGCGTTCTAACTGTCCAGTTATCACTCTCATCAACGACTGTTTTTCTCGATCCACCATTAATCATTGGCTCAATGGTAAAACAGGTGCCTGGTAAAAGGAAATTTTTCTCTCCCTGAGGTGTTGGATAATGAGGAATATTAGGAAGCTGATGAAATGCTTTTCCAATACCATGACCAATGTACTCCTGAACAACACCAAAACCAAACTTCTGCGCATGGCTTACAATTGTTTTGCCAATCTGGGAAACGGGATCTCCGGGAGAGAGGGTGTCGATTGCAAGATGAAGCGCGTCGAAGGCACACTGGACAATCTTTTTGGCTTCGGAGGCGACTTCACAAACAAGAAATGTCTCTTATTGGTCACCATACCAGCCATCGACTATGGTTGTGACATCGACGTTAACGATATCTCCTTCTTTAAGAACGTATTCTCCCGGTATTCCATGGCAGACGACCTCATTGACACTAATGCAACAACTTTTTGGAAAACCACGGTAATTCAGCGGGGCAGGGAGGTGCCCTGCCTGAACCGTATATTGATGAGCCTTTTGATCGATTTCACCAGTAGTTATTCCGGCTTGTACAAGAGGACGCAGATGATCCATCAAGCCGGCATTAAATTGGCAGGCACGAATAATGGCAGGATACTCTTCCTGGCGTAGGAGAGGTATTTTTTTCTTTAATATTGGCATTGTTTACGAATCTTAGAATTGTATAAGTATCAGAGGTCTCAATCCCCATATTATGGGAAATAAAAGCCACGGCCACTATAACATTTATTTTCTTCTAAAGGAACTGCCTAGAAGGCTATTCCGCTCGCTTTGAAACGGGGTAAAATGGTCACTCCTCTTTTAACTCTAATAACCTTTTATTCGATTACTACAAACAATGCCTCGATACAATCCTGCCGAAATAGAGCCCAAATGGCAAATGTTCTGGGATACCAACGCAACTTTTCGTACGCCTGAGTTTCCTGACTCTGAAAAGCTCTATGTTCTCGACATGTTCCCTTACCCCAGTGGCGACGGACTCCATGTCGGCCATCCCGAGGGGTATACGGCAACGGATATTACTTGCCGGTTTGAACGAATGCGTGGCAAATCAGTCCTTCACCCTATGGGATTTGACTCTTTTGGTCTACCCGCCGAAGATTATGCAATTCGTACAAACACCCCGCCACAAGTCTCCACCCAAAATAATATTGAGAATTTTACCCGCCAACTTAAAATGCTCGGGTTTAGCTATGACTGGGGCAGACAGCTGGCAACGACCGATCCTGACTATTATCGATGGACCCAATCAATTTTTCTAATACTTTACGATACTTGGTATGACACTACTTTAGAAAAAGGACGCCCTATTTCCGAGCTTCCTATTCCATCTGATGTTGTCGTCGAGGGGGAAAAAGCTATCGCCGAGTATCAGGCCGATTTTCGGCTGGCCTACTTAGGTGAAGCGCTAGTAAACTGGTGTCCTGCCCTCGGAACCGTTTTGGCCAATGAAGAAGTCGTAAACGGTCTTAGTGAGCGAGGCGACCACCCCGTCGAACGGCGTCCTCTCAAACAATGGATGATGCGTATTACCGCTTATGCCGACCGACTTGAAAACGACCTTGCCGACCTCGACTGGTCACCAGGTATTAAAAAGTTGCAACAAGACTGGATTGGTCGATCAACAGGGGCTGAGGTCGATTTTTTTATCGCCACGGAAGAAGAAAGTGGCTATGCAAAATGGCAACAGGAGCGTGCAAAAAAGGGATTTCCACGTAAACCCGACGAACAGGTTCTGCGAGTCTACACGACCCGCCCTGACACCTTGTTCGGGGCAACCTATATGGTGATCTCTCCTGAACATCCCCTTAGAGAAAAGCTGACCTCTCCCGAGCAAGCCAGCGCGGTCGAAGCTTATTGCCAACAAGCCGCCGCTAAAAGTGACCGGGAACGCCAAGAGGAAAAAGGGAAAAAAACGGGGGTCTTTTCAGGGGCCTTTGCCAAGAACGTGGTGAATTCGCAAGAAATTCCAATTTGGATCGCTGACTATGTCCTTGCCGGTTATGGGACAGGAGCAATCATGGCAGTCCCTGCCCATGATACAAGGGACTTCCAATTTGCCACTACGTTTGATCTCCCGATCGTTGCCGTTGTTGACCCTGGCAAAAAAGTTGAAGATCAGCAGGCAATTTTAAAGGGGGAAAAATGTTCCTCCCTCGAAGGAACGGCTTGTCAATCGGGGAAATATAACGGGCTATCGACCGATGAAATGAAGACCGAGATCGTTTCTGACCTTACAAAATCTGGGTGTGGAAAAAAAGCGGTAAACTATAAACTTCGCGACTGGCTCTTTAGCCGACAACGTTTTTGGGGTGAGCCATTCCCTATTTTGCACGAGCTCGACACCGACGGTAATCCGACAGGTATTATACGACCAGTTCCAGAGAAAGACCTCCCCGTTTTATTGCCAAAATTAAACGACTATAAACCTCATGGCAAGCCCGAACCACCACTTAACAAAGCTACCGATTGGGTTGAGGTCGAACTTGATGGTAAACGATACAAA
>JALCBQ010000200.1 GCA_028066335.1 Pirellulaceae bacterium | reverse complement strand
AAATTGGAAAATTGAAGAACTTATGATGGGAAAAAGCTCACCGATTGTTATCGGTGAACGACTCTACTGTCTCGATGATCGGGGAAAAATCCATATCCTCAATGCAAAAACGGGAGAGGTTATCGCCGACAAAATAAGGCTCGGTACTGTCATGAGATCAAGCCCCCTTTACGCTGATGGCAAAATTTACGTATTTACCAACAACGGGCGGTGGCACATTTTAGAACCTGATGAAGAAAAGGGGGTTAAAACTCTCAGCAAAGGCCGACTTCTCACCGGTGAAATGGTCGACGCTTCGCCAATTGCTGCCTACGGTCGAATTTATATCAATACTTCAGGTGGTCTTTACTGTATAGGCAATGAAGACCGCTTTGATCTTTCCTTAAAGAGCGCCGCAAAACCTCGAGTAAAACATCACGAAGGGGACGAAGCTAGCCCACCCAATCAAGGTCGCCAACAAAACGAGGGGAACCCGGGTCGTTCTGGAGGCCCTACTCGTAAACCGGGCCAACCGGCACATATTCAGTTGATCCCAGCCGATGCGATCCTTCATCCTGGTGATGAACTCCCCTTTCAAGTTCGCATCTACGATGAATTTGGGAACTACATAGCCGACACGAATTCGGCAAAATTTACTCTTGAAAATGCCGATCCAATGGATCCCACCCCGAATCCTGAGGAAATCGGCTCGATTTCTCAAGGAGGTAAATTAACCATCGATGGTGCCAACAAACATAGGGCGGTCAAGGTTGTCGCCAGGCTTGATATCTCTGGGAAGGAAATTGTCGGAACTTCCCGAATTCGGATCGTTCCACCACTCCCGTGGAATTTTACATTCGATGAGGATCTCAAAGAGCCGGTCGTCACATGGATTGGTGCCCGACACCGACACGTAATGCGAAAAATAGACGGCAAAAACACACTCGTCAAGGTGACAACGATCCCCAAAGGTAAAAGAAGTCGAAGCTGGTTAGGTCATGTCGATCAACAACATTATACGATTGAGGCCGAAGTTCGCAGCGATATCCAAGATAACAAAATGGCCGACATTGGGCTCATTGCCCAAGGTTATGCCCTTGACCTTCAGGGGGCGAGTCAAAAACTACAGATCCGCTCGTGGTCCCCACAACTTCGCATGGCATCGACAATCGACTTTGCGTGGGAGGCGAACAAGACTTATATCATGAAGTTTCAAGCGACTCTCCGTGATGGCAAAGCCCATCTTTCGGGCAAGGTTTGGCCCAAGGACGAGGAGGAGCCAGCTGAGTGGCAAATCACAGCCGTTGACAACGCCCCTGTCCTCCAAGGGAGTCCAGGTCTCTACGGGAACGCCAAAGATGCCGAAATTTATATCGATCGAATCTCTGTTTATCGTAATGAATAGTTCAGAACCCGACCGATGACAACAATTCTCCTATCCGTTTAACTACATCCACCTTTAAACATAACGACCGCTGGAGTTGACCCAACGATGAAATCGATGAAACCATTCTTTACCGTTTTTTGCTCCCTAGCGTTAGGCTCATTGGCGACAACTGCCTTTTCCGCCTATAACTTTAATGCCCCGATTTTGGAGCAAGATCAGCCGACTTTGTCGACTCTTGAAGAGTCCTCACACAAAGAGACGCCAGACAAGTCGACTCAGCAAATCGAACTCGACGAGCAAGGAGACCCTGTTATCAAAGCAGGTGACTGGCCCCAATGGGGCGGGACTTCGTACCGGAACAATGTCCCTGTTGCAGTTAACGTTCCAATCGAATGGGATCCAGGTTCGGTCGACCGTCGCAACGATGGCAAATGGAACCCGGAAGGCTCTAAAAATATTAAATGGGTTGCCAGGCTTGGTAGTCAAAGTTATGGAAACCCTGTCGTTTCAAATGGCAAAGTCTATGTCGGCACGAACAATGCGGCTGGTTATCTCAAACGGTATCCGGGAATGATCGACCTCGGCTGCCTTGTTTGTTTTGATGAAAAAACAGGGGAATTTTTGTGGCAACACAGTAGTGAAAAACTCTCAAGTGGTCGTGTTCATGACTGGCCACTTCAAGGAATATGTAGTGCTCCACTCGTCGAGGGTAATCGACTTTGGTTTGTCGGTAGCCGTGGCGAAGTCATTTGTTGCGACACCAACGGACATTACGATGGAAAAGATGATGGCGAGGAAAACACCTTCAGTCGTCTTTTTGATATGGTCAAAGATGCCGACCCCGAGGCTCATACCGGTGCGATTGCCGGACTCGACGAAGGCAAACTCACCGATAAGCTGGTCGCTCTCTTCGACAAAGCCGGAATGCCAATCTCGGGCCAGCCAACGGTTACCAAAGAAGAGAATAAATGGCTCTTTTCTACAACGGTTCACGATAAAGAACGTTCGTTTTACCTCTCATCTGCTGGACCAAAGCTCAGCGCCTTCTTTCTCATCACGACCGAGGACAAACACGAAGCAGATACGGTCTGGACCTTTAACATGATGAGAGAACTTGGCGTTTCGCAGCACAATATGGCGAGTTGCTCAATGACAAACTGGGGTGACATACTCTTTGTCAACACTTCCAACGGTCTTGACGAATCTCACGTTAATTTACCTGCCCCCAACGCGCCCTCCTTCATTGCAATGAATAAAAACACCGGCGAGGTCTACTGGACCGATAAATCACCGGGTGCCAACATCCTTCATGGTCAATGGTCATCACCTACGGTCGGCCTCATCGAAGGAGAGCCCCAAGTGATTTTCGCAGGTGGTGATGGCTGGGTCTATAGCTTTGCTGCCGACGAAGGAAAAGATGGAAATCCCGAGCTTCTATGGA
>JALCBQ010000199.1 GCA_028066335.1 Pirellulaceae bacterium | reverse complement strand
TTGGAGACGTTTGTTACGAAAAAGCGGAATGCGATTTCGTTAACCTACAGCAAAGAGGCGTGGCGCCTTTTGGCGAATAATTTTTGTAAAGTCCTTTCGAACCCTGATGATCTTGAAGCGCGAGGCGCAATGCAGCTAGGGGCATGCCTGGCCGGTTTGGCGATAGAGAACTCGATGCTCGGTGGATCGCATGCAACAGCAAACCCCTTGACGGCAAACTATGGCATTGTTCATGGGCAGGCGGTCGCTCTTATGTTGCCTCACGTCGTCCGATTTAATGGGGAAAAGTTTGCCCCTTGGTATGAAGAGCTTTATAATGAGCTAACGGACGAGACAGTCGACGATGTTTTTTCAGCCGATAAACCATCGTCGGGGCCAGATGGAATTGCCGGCTTTATTACTGCCTTGTTAAAAAGAACCAATTTATCGACGACCCTAACGGAAGCAGGCGTCGATCGGGAGAGAATTGCTGGTCTTGCAGAATCAGCCGAAAAGGAGTGGACAGGTGGCTTTAACCCAAGACCTCTTAACCGGAAAAATTTGGAGCAACTCTATGAACAAGCGTACTAGACCGACTTTAAGCAGAGTTGTCGTTTGGTCCGGGACCTTCTGTGTTATCCTTGTGTCTGGCTTGGTGGATATTTATCCGAGTTTCCTTTTGGCCCAAGAAAAAGGGGGAATAGGCGAACTGGATACCCAAAAAGAGAAGGCCGCTGTTTCAAAGGCGGGCCTGACTAGCTGGAAGTTAGCCCGTGGTGACCGGTCGTCTCAAGGGGTAAGTCAGGCTGTCTTAGGTGAAAATCTGAAATTGTTATGGAAGGTGAGATTCAAAGAGAGCCTTTTTGAAGCGACACCGATCGTTGCCAAAGGGCGGCTTTATTTGCCAGACCTTGACAATAAAATGATCTGCCTTGATGCAAAGACAGGGGAGACGATCTGGGAAAAAGAGTACGAGCTCGGCTTTAATGGCTCGGTCAGTTTTTATAATGAC
Source organism: Pirellulaceae bacterium (assembly GCA_028066335.1). Lineage (GTDB taxonomy): Bacteria > Planctomycetota > Planctomycetia > Pirellulales > Pirellulaceae > JALCBQ01. The sequence continues at coordinate 1,822 of JALCBQ010000199.1, read as the reverse complement.
CACCTTTATATCGGTGATATTGATGGTAAGTTCCTTTGCATTGAGGCAAAGGAAGGAGAAATTGTCTGGCAGTTTCAGACCGATGGTGAAATTGCAGGTGGTGCCAATTTTTATAAGGAGAGTGTCCTTTTCTGTTCTCAAGATAGTTTGGTCTATGCCCTTTCGGCAACTGATGGGAAACTGTTATGGAAGTACGAAACGGGTGACCAAATTCAGAGCACTCCAACGATTGTTGGAAAAGATGTTATTGTTACAGGTTGTGACGGTAAGCTCCATATTCTTGGGATTGAAACGGGGCAGCCTACGGTCGAGGCAATCACCTATAAGTCGCCTACGGGGGTAACACCTGCAGTCTATGGCGATTTTGCCTATTTTGGTACCGAAGAGGGAGAATTTGTCGCGTTAGATATTAAAACAGGGAAAAAGGTCTGGGATTTTGTCGATCCCCAATTTGGTCAGCCAATCCGGTCGAGTGCTTCGGTGACAGAAAAATCGGTCTTTTATGGAGGACATGATAAACGGATTCGGGCCCTTGATCGTATAACTGGCAAAGAGCGGTGGCAATATGTTGCCAAGCAAAGCTTCGACGCTTCGCCTATTCTCTGTGGAGACTATCTATATATTGGTGGTAACCGTGGACGATTATTGAAATTACATCGTCAAACGGGTAAAAAAGAGTGGGAATATCAGGCCAATGGCGATATCCCTGGCTCGGTAGCAATTATACAAAGCTTTGACGACAAAACCCAACAACAAAGTGAGAACCTCGGTAGTCGAAAGGGTACCGGGCAAGATGTAAAGGAAAATCAAAGGAATAATAAGGCTCAAGGAGGTTTTCTTTTTTTAGCAACGACACGGGGAGAGGTTCACTGCCTTGAGTCGATTGCAAAGGAAACAGTTGCCAAAGACTGACCAGAAGGGATAATGAGCCTGTTTTCAGTTATACTGGAAGCCCCCACCAAGTTACTTGAATTACTTTTTAACAAGACCATTAAGTATTGCCATGACGACCGATGCGACCAAGACCGAAGTTGGCAGCTATTTTATTTCGAACTACCCTCCTTTCTCGCAGTGGAAACGTGAGAAGGTCGGCGAGATCGAGGCAGTAATGGCTCAAGAGCCGGCCGATGTCCCTCTGGGCCTCTATCTGCATATCCCGTTTTGTCGTAAACGGTGCAAATTTTGTTATTTTAAGGTCTTTACCGATAACAAAGCGAGTGACATTCAACTCTATATAGAGACCCTTGCTAAAGAGATCTCGTTAGTCAGCCAGCTACCCGTTCGTGGTGACCGAGATTTTCGGTTCGTTTACTTTGGTGGTGGAACTCCGAGTTATCTAGGGGTTCGTCAGCTCAATTATTTAGCCGATCAACTCCGGAAAATGATCACTTGGGATAAGGCCGAAGAAGTTACTTTTGAATGTGAGCCAGGGACGTTGTCCGAGTCTAAGGTCACTGCAATTCATGACCTTGGGGTGACCCGACTGAGTCTGGGAGTAGAAAACTTTACCGATGAAGTTCTGGCCGAGAATGGGCGAGCCCACCTTTCAGAACAAGTTTACAAGGCATGGAACTGGATTACCAAAGCCGGGTTCGAAAGTGTGAACATCGATTTGATTGCTGGCATGGTCGGTGAAACGTGGGAGAACTGGCAGTACAATATCCAGAAACTCAAAGAACTCTCTCCCGATTGTGTAACGATTTACCAAATGGAACTACCTTTTAATACGGTCTATTCAAAAGGGATACTTTCTCAAGAGATCGAATCACCGGTCGCTAATTGGAAGACAAAAAGAGAGTGGGTCGATTATGCTTTTAATGAG
>JALCBQ010000016.1 GCA_028066335.1 Pirellulaceae bacterium | reverse complement strand
CTTTGGCGGTGAGCATGAAAAGTTCAAATCGCTTGAAAAAAAAGTCGCACAAAAACTAGGTTTTGACGAAACGTATTACCTTACAGGACAAACCTATACCCGAAAAATCGATAGTCAGGTAATCGATGTCCTTTCAGGTGTCGCCCAAAGTGCGCATAAACTCGCAACCGATCTGCGCCTACTTGCAAACAAGGAAGAAATTGACGAACCTTTTGAAAAAAACCAAAAGGGTTCGTCTGCAATGCCTTATAAACGAAACCCAATGCGGAGCGAAAGAATCTGCTCGCTAGCCCGTTTTGTAATGAGTATGCAGTCGAGCACCGCTAATACGGTAGCGACTCAATGGTTCGAACGGACCCTTGATGACAGTGCTAATCGGCGGTTAACCCTTCCACAAGCTTTCTTGGCGATTGATGCTATTTTGATTTTGCTAAATAACATTGCAAGTGGTATGGTCGTCTACCCCAAAGTTGTTCAAAAACATTTGGAGGAAAAGCTTCCTTTTATGGCAACTGAAAACATCATGATGGCCGCCGTCGAGGCAGGAGGAAACCGCCAAGAGCTCCATGAAAAAATACGTGTCCATAGTCTCGAAGCGGCCAAGGTTGTTAAACTGGAGGGGAAGGAAAATGATTTAATGGAGCGATTGCAAGGAGATCCCGCTTTTGGTAAGGTTGACTTGACCGCTTCAACTGCACCACTTGATTTTGTTGGACGATCGGTTGAACAGGTTGACGAGTTTCTTTTAGAGGTCGTGGACCCAATCCGAGAGAAATATCAAAATCTCTTTCCTAAAGAGTCGGTGATTACTGTCTAGATCCAAAATTAAGTGGCAGGTGCTTTCGGATGTTGGAGAGTACGTTGTCTTGTTTTAGAGTTTACGGACGATTTATCTTATGGATACCCCAATCCCAGAAGTCCGACAACAGATGTTGTTTCGGGTTCCTGCTCTGGTCGCCTATGAGGCTTTTACAGATCCTTCGGTAACGACTAAATTTTGGTTTTCGCACAGTGATGGGCCACTGGAACCTGAAGTCACGCGGACCTGGGAGTGGAGAGCATACGGTTGTTCAACCTGTGTTGATGTGTTAGAGGCTATCCCTGCCAAACGCCTTTTAATCGAGTGGGGAGAAGCATCTTCACGCTCCAAGGTAGAGTGGACATTCGAAAAGCGTTCGAACGATACAGCGCTTGTCGCTGTCCGGAACTTTGATTTCAAAGGCACACCAGAGCAAATTTTAAATGAAGCAATAGATTCAATGGGTGGGTTTTCTTTAGTGTTGGCAAACGCAAAGGCATTACTTGAGCACAACATCTGTTTGAATCTTATTTTGGATCGAATGCCAGATTTAACGACTTAAAAAAATAGAAGTGTTGGGCCAACGATTCTTCTTTGGGCTTGACCTACTATTCATTCACCGGTAACAAGAAAGCCGGCAAAATAGATGCTCCGTTAAATACGATCGAGGTTAAATACGATCAAGCCTAGAACGCCGCCTTTGGCGGGGTTGATTGCACTTAGAACAAATTCCACTTATTAGCAATCGATGGCTTTGCATCCGGAAATTGTTTTTCTGGGCAATATTCTGACATAACTCGGCGATATCTTCGTTATGAAACTCAAAGAGCTCACCACATTTTTCACAGTGTAAATGATCGTGTTGTGGATAGCCATAGTCATGTTCATAAACGGCCCGACCTTCTAACTCGAATTTCCGCAACAGTCCAGATTCGACGAGTTCCGCAAGGGTACGGTAAACGGTCGGTCGGCTAATATAGTTTGGCTCATTTTTGCGAGGTAACTGATCAATGAGTGTATCTGCGTCAAAGTGTTCATGTTGGTTAAAAACATGGGTGACCATATATCGCCGTTGTGGTGTATTTCTTTTGCCCTTGCTCTGAAGGTATTCCTCAAATCGTTCGGGTGGAGTGAGTGCCACCTCCACCGAGCCTAGCTCTTGTTCAATAGGGGTGTCTGGTCTGCGATTGAGCTTCGGTCTTTTGGCCATACGATCGAATTTATGATGAAAAGAGAGATAGGACTTCTGCCAAAAAGTTCATGGCAGTCCAAATGTATCTTATACGAATTTAGCCGTCAATATTTTGGCTTGCTCAATATTTTAGATAACCGAGAAAAGAGGGCCTATTGATAAAGGATCTCAAAAAGAGAGGTTTTTTAGTTGTGTTTAGAAAAATCAGAGGGCTTTAAACAAAAAAGTAGGCCATGTTTGGCCTACTTTTTTGTTATGGATTGAGCTTGCAGAAACGCAATGTTACTGTAGAGGGAGGCGTTACAAATGAGAGCCACCCTTTAGCCGATCTCATCGAATAAACGGTTCAAAGCGATTTCCATTTTTTCGTCGGTATCGTACGTTCCCTCGCTAATGGCTTTTCGAATATCGGCAACTTTGTCGGCACGAATATCAGGGAGCTCACGTGCTTGGCTGAGCAGTTGGGCTTCAGGGGAAATATCGAGCTGATCAGTGGCTGATGGTTTTTCGATCTGTTTGGGGGCCTCAACCCCTTGATGAGACCGATGGGGCGCATTAATCGACTGTGGGCCGTGGACAGAGGCGGAACCATTCACATACATGGACAAATACTCCTAGACGTTTTGCCTGTTCTTTACAGCAATGAAAAACTACAATGTCAGGCACTTTTTTTAAGGTAGTGCGGACTATAGCAAAGAAGAAACGGGAGGTCAATGCCGATTACCAAACAGATTCATTTGTTTAGTGACTTAAAAAAGTCAAAGATCGACTGACGGCTAAATCAAAGGTGCCTTCATCTAAACGCTGCATTTCCGTAGCCTGAACTAGCGCTTCCCGTGCAAAGAGTTGACCTCGCTAGCGTATTTTTTCGAAAGCATTATCAGTTATCGGCACAACCTGAGAATAATTCGATAAAAAGATAGAAGAACCCGTTATAACGGAACAGGCATTTTCGTTACTTATGAAAGATTTAACGGCTGTGCCTGCCGTAGGTCTCAATAAAAAGACATTGTGGTTTTTAAGCAAAATGGAGCTCAAAAAAGTTGTTTTTTTGCCTCCTTTGAACCTTCTGAAGCACAGGAATGCAAAGAGTGGGTAAACTAGGGGGCTTCCCTGGCCACCTTGATAACTTCTTCTAAACGGACTCTGTTTTCGTAAATTGCCTTTCCGAGGATACAGCCTGCAACACCTGTCTCGGCAAGGTCGGTCACATCGGTGAGTTTTCCAATTCCCCCCGAAGCAATGACTGGTAAATCGACCGCATTGACCATTTTTTTCATCGCTTTTAGGTTGGGGCCGGTGAGCATTCCGTCTCGGCTGATGTCGGTATAAACGATCGATGCTAATGGAAGGTCTGCGTACCCTCTTGCGAGGGTAATTGCCGAAGTGGTGCTCGTTTCGAGCCAGCCATCGGTCGCTACCAGTCCCTCTTTGGCGTCAATTCCCAGAACAAGGCGGCCTGGATATTTCTGGCACATCTTGGAGAACCAAGTCGGTTCTTTGATTGCTTTTGTCCCTAAAACCAACCGCTCAAGGCCAAGATTGAGAAAATACTGAATCGTCTTCTCTGAGCGGATACCACCACCGAGTTCGCAAGGGATTGAAACTGTTCGCAGGATTTGTACGATCGTTTCGGTGTTTGCCAGGGTTCCGTCTCGGGCACCATCTAGGTCGACAAGATGTATCGCTTTGGCCCCCTCTTTAACAAACTGTTTTACAACTTCAACCGGGTTGTCATGATAGATGGCTTTTTGAGTGTAATCTCCTTGGGTTAGACGGACGCATTTTCCGTCAAGGAGGTCGATAGCAGGCCAGATTTCCATAGCTACAATCAAAACCTTCATAGAGAATAGAGAAAATGGCTAAATTGTGGTACCAGCAATAAGTCGCTAGTAGCAATAGTTGGCAAAGTTTTTGAGAAGCTCAAGACCGGCTCGTTGACTTTTTTCAGGGTGAAATTGAGTGGCAAAGAGGTTCTTTTTTCGTATCATTGCACAAAATTTCCCGCCGTAATCTGTCGTTAGGGCGATGACTTCTGGCTCATTGGGGACGACAAAATAGGAATGAACAAAGTAAAAATAGTCGTTTGGTGAAATTCCATTAAGAAGTGGATTATCATCTTGACTGATTTGGAACCGATTCCAACCCATATGAGGAACCTTGTACTCGGGTCCTAATGCAAAGGCTTTTACCGTTCCAGGCAAAATACCGAGCCCCGTTGCCCCTTTCCCTTCTTCGGAGAAATCAAAGAGAAGTTGGAGGCCAAGGCAAATTCCGAGGGTCGGTATCCCTTTGTCGATTACTGCTTTGATCGGTTGGAATAGCCCATTACGATGAATTGTGGCGATCGCCTCTGGAAAGGCTCCAACGCCAGGCAAGACAAGCCGTTCAACTTTTTCAAGTTCGCTAGCAGTCCGTACGATCGAAACTTGGTGGCCTAGCTTCTCAAATGCTTTCGTGACACTATGCAGATTTCCGGTATTGTAGTCAATAATCGAGATCATAAAGGGAGGATGCCCGAGGTAAAAAGAGAGGTTTCACACTCTCTCTACTGGTCTAAGGTCGTTAAGGAGGGGTCCTAACGGTAAAGAGAGGTTAGCGGTAATATGGTTCGGATAAACCTAAAATTGCTCAGGATAGATGACAACTTCCATACGGCGATTTTTTTGTTGGCCCTCGACCGAACCGTTAGAATAGCGTGGGTGGGTTGCACCGTGAGCCATAATACGAAGCTGTTTCTCAGGTAGGTGGCCGCTCCGGGTAAATTGCTCAAAAAGAGCCGTCGCTTGGGCAGCCGTTAAGGCATGTTTACTACCCTGAAGAGGCACAAAGCCACTAGCACCATCGGCGTGGCCTTCAATAACAACAATCTGCTTTGGGTAGTGGTTTCTGATGGCTTGGGCAATTTTACCTGCCATCGGCACCGCCGCAGAGGTAAGTTGAGCTGTGCCATTTACAAAAACCTGATCACTCGGCACAAGTATTCGTAGAACATCACCTTCCTGTTTGGTCTCAACCCCTTCAATTTGGACACTTTCGAGCTTTTGAAGTCCACTGTTGTTTGCTGTTAATATCGCTCCTCCACCCCGTGTTGTTGCATCTTGCAAGGTTGTCAGTTGTTGTTGTAAGGCTGATTTGGTCGTTTCTGTCTCACGAAGCCTCTCAACTGTCTCGGTTAAACGTCCCTGAAGAAGCTCGACCTGCCGATTCAGGAGCTGGTTTTGTTGTGTTATCTGGGCAATTTGAACGTGAAGGCTATTATTGTTTGTGTCAAGCATCCCTGCCTTTTGTTCCAAATTTTGAACCTGTGATTGGTATTGTGTTACCTGGGGATCGATCTGTCCCTTGTCGCTAAAAGGCCCTTGTTGACACCCCAGGAAAGGAGAGATCACCAAAAATGATAAAAACAAGGTTAAAAAGGATTTCGATTTCGGACTCATTTCGACACATCAAAGTTAGTTTGCCGACGAAAACAGCCTCCTCACTCCGAGAGGCTACACATAAGACAAATCCCGACAACGGCAAGGTACCAAATGGAAGCATAGATAGCAAGGCCGGTTTAGTCGTTGTTAGTTTCAAGAAGGTGTCGATAGATGGCAGAGAGTTTTTCAGCCATATTTATATGTGAAAAATTTTCACGTTGCTGACGATAAGCATTGTCGCTAAGAGTTTGCCAGCTTAACTTTTCACTAATCACTTCTTCGATTGCATTGGCCAGACTGTTTGCGTTTGAAGGTTCGGCCAAAAGTCCATGAATTCGTTCTGAAATAACTTCCGGGATTCCTTCAACCTCTGTACTTATGACAGGTAAACCGAGTGCCATCGCTTCCAAAATCACCATGGGGAGCCCTTCACCAAAGAGACTTGGCAGAACAAACAGGTCGAACTTTTTCATTTCACTGGCAACATCTCTTTGAAAACCGGCCCAAGAAACTTTTTCGTTCAGAGAGAGTTCCCTGACAAGATTTTTGATCTCGGCCTCGTACTCGTCGGTTTCAAAAGGGCCGACAACACGCAATTCGACAGGAAATTGCCGATCTAATAGTAAACGTTGTGCTTTCAACAAAATTTCGATCCCTTTTCGAGGACGAATCAAGGCAACACTACCGAGTAGCCACGGTTTTCCCTTTGAGGGGCCAGTAACCCGTCTCTCTGATGTTGGTACTCCGTTGGAAATTAGTCGTACTGTTTTCGTGGGGCCAACAATTCTTTGATACCGCTTTGTAAGCGACTCACTAACGCCGATCAGGAGATCGGCTCGCTTTAGGGCCCATTTCTCGATTTTTGCATTGATCCAATTTTTGAACTGATGAGTGCTGTCTTGACCGGCTGGGCTATGGACGTGGTAGACCAATGGAACCGACAACCCTCTAAGAGCAATACGGCACAGGAAAAGAGTGCGGGGGGTATGGGCATGGACGATCGAAAAATCGCCTTTTTTAATAAGATTTCTCAACCGTTTTGCTGCTCCAAAATCTAACCGACTCTTCATTTTGAGGTCGTAAATTGGGGCACCGTCAAAAATCCGTTTTTCCGGAAACAGTCGAGGTTTTGTGCAAGCAAAATGGAGAGCAATCCCATGAGTGACTAGCTCTTGTGCAAGGAGATCCTGGACGCGTTCCGCACCAGCGTAATACTCTCCATTGATCACATGAAGAACATTTTGTGTTGCTAATTTTGGTTCTGTAGCGGAACGAAGATCAGGTTTGGTTGAAGAATGCTCTGAAGTAGCCATTCGTTTCTGTTGGGTAGAAGGAGAGAATCTACCCGAACTGTAGCTTTTATTTTCTGGGCATAGAGCCAGGAAAAAGAAATTTCACTAAGGAAGCTTATAAATTGTCGTTATTTTGAAACTCTGGTGGCTTTAAAGGGTTGGTAATGGCTCGGGCCCTAGTGCAATATCGTCCTCCCTGACGATGGTTACTTTTTCGACGTGGCTACTGTTTTTGAGGACGGTTGGTAGCTTTTGAGGAGGCTGAACTTCACTTACACCTTGAACTTGAACATCGGAAAAATGGGAGTTTACACGGCCATAGTATAAATCACCACGCTCGACCGAACCCCCGTAGGCACTATAGGCATCGTCATAAGGCGAACAACACATAGCGCAACCACTACTGCTAACAAGTATCAAGCCGAGTAAAAAGGTCGATAGTCGGACCATCATTTTGTATCCATCGAGAAAAGGAGGTCAAAGCGTGTTTGTACTACTCTTTTCGGATAGCTTGATGTTAAACTTTAACGGTTTTTCCGTTTTTTCGGGCCAAGTGATTGGGGTAATACCAGACCTTGTGTTTATTGCTTAAATAGATCGTAAATCTTGGGGTCGGCGAGCGATCCTGCAACTGCAAAGGCCCCTGTAAAGTTATGTGTCAGGCTATGACCCGACGGGACTGCAACGGTAAGTGCCTTCGCAGCGACACCGGCCTGACAGCCGTTTTGGCTATCTTCAAGAACGAGCATTTGCTGTGGCTTAACACCAAAAAGTTCAGCCGCCCGAAGATATATTTCGGGATGAGGTTTTCCGTGAGCGACATCTTCGGCAGCAAGGATGAATTTGAACTGGCCTGGCCAATCATACATACTCAGAACACGATCGACAAATTGTCGTGTGCTGCTGGTTGCAACAGATCGAGGTATCTGATTTTCATCAAGAAATTGTAGAAGTTCGACAAGGCCAGGCATTGGACGAAGGCGATCGTCCAAAATTTCTTCAAAAACCCCCATCGTCTCTCTTTTCAGGTCATCAACGGTCGCATCGAGTTGATGCCAATCGATCATGATTTGGAGGGCGACAGGAGCTTGTCGCCCCATCATCTGGTCGAGCAGCTCCGGGGTAAATTCTTTTCCACGGCGGCGAAGTAAGACGCCACCAACATGTTGATAGAGTTCTTCGGTATTGAACATAAGGCCGTCAAGATCGAAGGCGACTGCTTGGATAGTAGGCACGTTTATTCTTTGTTGTTTGTAAAGGTCTTTTAAAGAAAAGTCGAGTACGAATGATCAGAAGTCATTTCCCCAGTACACTTGTTACCAATGTAACCGCTAATGTAGCCGATTTTTTGTAGGAGGCTAGACCGGTTCGCAAAGAACAGCCTTCATGAATGCTTGTATCGCTTTTGCAGTATGCCTTAGGTTTCTGATCGACGTGAAGTCCATTTTTTAAGGGCTGACACGCCAGCATGTGCCATAGAGATAACACTACCAGTAAAATTTTTCCGGTAGAAGAGATACTTGGGATTTGGATGTTGCTGAGGTTTCCATAATTTTAGAAAGGGAGTCTCCGGGGAGAGAGGGTGAAGAAACTTCCCCTCTCCTTTTTCTATGAATTCACAAAAACAAAAGTAAAAAAGGATTTTTCCAGGACTGAACCAGGAGAATTCTTCATCATATCCAATTTTTAGCGAGTAATAGGTTTCATTCCATTTCCAGCCGTAATTAAAGGCGACAAGATGTTCATCTAGCCATAACCTCGCTAAAAAGAAGTTCTCTGATTGCCAGAGAGATTCACCTTGTGCTTGATAAAGGGGTAAAAGTCCATTTTGGATGACCGAGCTTTCCTCTTTTCCTTTCCAGGAGTTTTTCTCAACTTCAAAACATTGCTGAATGAGTTCAAAAAGCTCATCGCCAGAAGAAAAATCACTACGAATTTCAAACTTGACCTTGTCCACTTTTTTGAGGCGGTTTTTCGCTTTGGTAATGCTACGGCGAAAATTTCTGGAGAGCCTTTTTTCGAAACCTTCTTGGTTCTCTGGAAGATCAAAGAGAGCAATCGGGTCACCAAATTCGACTTTAGGGTTCCAAAGCCGGTTCATTTTAGCCATTTCAAGCAGTAACGGAGACGGTGTTAGCTCTTGGAAATTTTGAAACTGGCAGACTGAGACAGGGAGTTTGGCCAAGGCTTCACAAACGAGGGGAGCGACTATTTTTGTTTCGTAGCTAGGGTCGAAAAGGATCCCACCTGCTGGAAACCATGGGTTTTCCAAGAGGCGACCTATCGAAAGAAGGCCATATTTTTTAAAGATTTGTAGTGGTATAGCGGCGATGAACTGGCCACTTTCTTCAGAGGAAATAACCACAGTGTAAACTGGTTGGTCTTTACCAAAATATTCCTCCCAAGCAAGAACCCCCTCCCACGAAGCCAATGGAGGATGGCCGGCCCGCTCCCATAGATCGGTCCACTCTTTTTGATAGTCGGCGAGCGCACCGAAAGGAGTGAATAGTTTGGCTTGTAAAGGCATAACGGTGGCTGAAGAACTAGCATAAGAGAGGTAAAGGGTCCAATACTCTACCTTATAGCTAAAAATTAAGAGGATATTTTAGCTCTGTTTTGCCTATTTTCGTGTGAAAACTAGTTTTTCTTACGGAAGCGATCGAAGTAATCTTTGACGTGGTTACGGTGTTTTTTCGGCAATCGTTTATTTAAAAGAGGGTCAACTTTTTGTATTTGCGACCCCGAAGTCCTTGTGCTTCCCTCTACAGTCGAGGTACCAGTCTCATTTTCGCCAAGGAGCTCTTCAATGCTGATTTTTTCCCCACGAAGGAGCTTTGCCTCTACACGTGTTGGAGTGAATTTTGAATCTGTTTCTGAGATTGCCCTGGCACCACTACCCTGCCCCTGCCCTTGTCCCTGCCCTTGCACTTGTCCTACTCCCTGACCTTGTCCTTGCCTCTGCCCTTGCCTCTGCCCTTGTCCCTGCCCTTGTCCCTGTCCCTGTCCTTGCCCCTGTCCTTGCCCCTGTTGTTGTCCTTGTTGTTGGCCTTGTTGTTGGCTTGGTAACATAGGGCCATCAGGGATACCTGGTATTGTTGAGCCTTGCATAGGAATAGAAATATCTCCTCCTTCTTCTCCCTGGTTTTGTCCCTGTTCTTTTAGGGCATCACGAAGTTGTTGTTTGAAGGCCTCCATGTCTTGCATTAGTTCTTCAAGTTCTGCATTGAGGCGTTCGAGTTTGTCCATGTTTGCAAGAGTCTGTTCGAGTGACTCTTTTAACTTGTCGAGGTCGGCCGCTGCCTGTTGGTCATTTTTTTGGCCTAACTCATTTTGAATTTGTCGCATGAGTTCGGCATATTTCTTTAAATTTTCGAGTTGATCCATTTTTGAGTTGAGCTCATCGAGAAGGGCCTGTATCTCGTTCGCTTTTTCCAGGTCACCAGCTATTTGTGCCTGTCGGAGTTGCTCCTCTAGGTGCGCTTTTGCTTCTTGATGCCGGGCCGTCATCTTTTCGAGCTGCTGAGCCAGATCCTTCATTTGTTTCTGGATTTCAGCCTTTTGCTTTTCGTCAAACTGTTTATTTTCCAGCTTCTTTTTGAGATTTTTAATTTCATTGGAGGCCTCCTGAAGATCGCCCTTCTTTAGAGCATCCGCAAATTTTTTGGCTGGCCCATTTTGTGGTTTTTCCAAACCACCGAGCTGTTTTTTGAGATTCTCAACTGCTTTGGCCTCATTTTTTTGATCTTTGATCGATTTTGCCATTTTGTTGACATCAGAGAGGTTTTTTTTAATGTCAGCAGTCTGAGGGCGGTTACTCTCTTCGAGCTGTTTTTCCATTTTGATAAGTTCATCGGCCGTCTTTTTTAGCCCAAGCTCCTGCAACTTTTTCCGTTTTGCCAGTATTTTCTTCTTGAGCTCTTCTCGCTTTTGTTTGACCTTGTTGACAATTTTCTCGTTTTGCTCAGTCTCCGTGAGTTCTTGCTCTTTAGCAACAACATCACTTAATGAAATTTGCAAAATCAAACAGAGAAGGAGAGGAATCAGGGGAGACCAAAAGTATCGTCGCCACTTCAGCGAAAACTTATCTCTCATCGTCACCCGTGAAACGTGCCGATTCGTGTCATCGGCCAAGGCCTGGACAAAGGGGGAGTCATTCTCCCCTTCTGGTAAAGTGAGTGTAGAAGAGAGTCGTTCTTCTAGGTCAAACTCTCTATCGATGGCACAGGCCGCCTCAAGGCGATCTTTTTTCTGAAAAATCGTTTGAACAATTGCCGCTACCAAGCTCGAAAGAAAGGCAATGCCGATCACCCAGAGAGTGGCACCACCCCAAAAAGTTCCGATATACCAAAATTTTGGGATGACCACAACGAGGACTCCAGCTGTCAATCCGACGAAAATATTCCGGAAAAATATGTCCAAAAAAAGCTGGAAATTGAGTGTGCGCTGGACACCTTCTACCACGTTTTTTAATGAATTCATCGAACTTTCCTTATTAGGAGCAGGCTACCCCATTCTACGATAATATGTCTCTTAATGTCCAGAAGAAAATTCGTCCAAAGAGTACGACATTGCCCTTATAACTGCTGTGACCCCTTTAAGCCCCCTCTTTTCCCCCAAAGGAATTAGTTTGTAGCTCTCTTTTTGGTATTTTTTTCAGTTCTTTAAATAGGATGGAGTAAAGGCTTCTATCGTTCCGTTTAAAAACCAAATACTCGCCAGTAACCATTCTCATCTCTTTTCCTATTGCTCTTCTGTAACTCTCTCCCAAGGAGAAATAAAATGTTTTCCTGGACACATACACATAACAAACGACGTTCGAGTCAAAGGCCAAAATTTCAGCAAACCTCCCCGGTCGTTTCCGAAACGTACAAAAACTGGGAGATCCGAATTACAGAGCGGACAATCGGGCAAACGGTCACTCGTAAACAGTATGGGGTGACTTTACGTCGATTAGGTGACGATGAAAAAGAGAAGAGCTTCCAGGGGTTCGTCACTCTTCAGGGAGCCAGGCAGCAGGCCCATGAGTATATTCATCTTGCAGAAGTGGAGGCTCATCGACGGGTGCAAAATCAAACAATGCTCAAACGTCGTCTGGCGCGAGCAAAGCTTTTTGATCAACGTCGGCAGAATGAAAAGAGAACGACCTTGAATAAACCTTGATCTGCAATTTGATAGCAAGATACCAACGGGGAAACAAGGCAAAATAAGAAGTATTGCCCACCTCCTTCACTGCTTCATAGAGATTTACTGAAAGTAGTTGATTGCATTCTGAAAGAGAATAAAACCGTCGCCATGCTTGGGTTGCTGAGTCCGACGTGTCCAGCTAGGATGATGGTAAGGAAAAATATGCCGCTCAGGGTGAGGCATCATCCCTAAGACTCGACCCGTTTCGTCAGAAATCGCCGAAATATCTCCGATGGACCCGTTCGGGTTTTCCGGAAAAGTGACAACCGGTTCCCAGCCCAGCTCTTCTTCTTTTTCACTATCAGGGGCTCCATAGCGAAGGGCAATCTGCCGGTTCGCATTGAGCTCTTGCAAAACATCTTGAGAAGTGGGAACAAATTTCCCTTCTGCATGGGCAATAGGTAAATAGAGTTTCTCCACACCTTTGAGAAAGAACGATCGACTCTCGTTATGTCGTAAGTGGACCCAACGGTCTTCATACCGACCGTGGTCGTTCCAGGTCAGCGTAGCAGCAGGCCGCCCATCGGCTAAATCGTTTAACAGGAGCCCCGACTTAATAAGAATCTGGAAACCGTTGCAAATACCTAGAATGAGCTTGTTTTGATCTTTAAAAGTATGCAACAAATCGGCAAGCCGATGGCCTATTTCTAGGGCGAGTATTTTTCCCGCCGCAATATCGTCTCCATAACTAAAACCACCAGGGAAAGCCAAAATCTGAAACTCACCAAGAAGGCTTGGTGATTCCAAAAGCTGGTTAATATGGACTCGTTCGGCCACACCTCCAGCCTGCTCGAAAGCATATGCCGTTTCGAGGTCACAGTTGGTACCTGGAGCACGTAAAATCAATACTTTGGGCTGGGTCATAAATTGATATTTTATTACAAGGGAAGAAAAAAGGACGTCTTTGCTTGCCACCTACTGGCTTAGTAGCCACGTTTTAGGAGCGGAGAGGACGTTGCCACGCCTCCTTAAGGTCGGCATTTCTGAGAACAATTTTCTTTGAACCTTCGCGGGTCGAGGTGACTTCCAAAGTATCGGTTTGGGTCACTGTACCGACATGTGCTACCGGTATCCCCGAAAGGGTCTCTTCAAAAGTGGCCCGATTTTCTGGAGTGACTTCACAGAGGAATCGGGTGTTGGATTCGGCAAAGAGAGCGATCAAATTTTGTTGCTTGGCTGGTAGTGTCTGAAGCTCCCTTTTAAGTAGGACATTATCTAGGTTCAACTCAAGACCAAGTTGCCCGGAAAAGGCCATTTCGGCCGCAGCAACGGCAAATCCTCCCTCACTTAGGTCGTGGCATGCACGGAGCAGGCGTTTGTCGATCGCTTGGTGCAGTTTGGTAAAGGTCTCTTTTGCAACGACAAAGTCGACCTTGGGAACCTCACCCGCGGTGAGGTCATTCACAAGGCCAAAATGGGAGCCTGCCCACTCATTTTTGGTTAAACCGACAAGATAGAGAGCATTTCCTTCTTCTTTAAGATCCATTGTCAGCGCCCTGGATGCGTCAGCGATTTGCCCCATGGCGCTAATCAGGAGGGTCGCAGGGATTGAGATCGTCTGTCGTTGGCCTTGAGGATCGTTGTAAGAAAACTCGTTGTGGAGACTGTCTTTGCCACTAATAAAAGGAGTTTCAAAAGCGAGGGCCGCCTCCTGACAAGCGATCGCAGCTCGGACAAGTGAGCCAAGTGTCTCCGGCCGATCAGTATGGCCCCAGCAAAAATTATCTAGGAGAGCAATTTTTGCAGGGTCGGCTCCGACAGCGACACAATTTCGTATTGCTTCGTCGATCGAGCTTGTCGTCATGTGATACGTATCGTGGTCACCATAGTAAGGATTCATACCACAACTAACGACGACACCACGCCGACTACCAAGAACAGGACAAATGACCGACGCGTTCCCTGGCCCATCGTTTTTCAGGCCGACAAGTGGCTTAATAAAACTACCTGACTGAACTTCATGGTCATACTGTCGAATGATGGACTCTTTACTCGCGACGTTAAGCGAAGAAAGAATTTTCAAGAGTGAATTTTCAAGTCGATCTTGAGTCGCCTCTGAGGCAACCTTTTCTAAAGGGAAGGGAGTCACCTCAGTCGGCGAATAGGTCGCCTTGCGAACGATCGGGGGACGTCCGTTATGCATAAAATCCATCGATAATATGCCGACCTGTTCGTCACCATATTTAAGTTCAAGATTTCCAGTCGGTTTAAAAAGACCTATCCAGCAAGCTTCGACACTTTCGGCTTGGCATAGTTTTTTAAAGGCGGGCCAATTTTCGGGTGGGACGGAAAAGACCATTCTCTCTTGGGCTTCAGAGATCCAAATTTCAGTGTAGGAGAGTCCTTCATATTTAAGGGGTGCTTTGTCGAGCCATACCTCGGCACCGATCTCTTCCCCCATTTCACCAATGGCACTGCTAAAGCCCCCTGCTCCACAGTCAGTAACTGCCGAGTAGAGGTTTTTGTCCCTTGCAGCCAACAGGACATCAAGGACCATTTTTTCGGTAATGGCATTGCCAATTTGAACAGCACCCCCTGAGAGCGTATCACTTTCGCTCGTGAGCTCTGCCGAGCTAAAGGTCGCCCCGTGAATTCCATCACGTCCTGTTTTACCACCAATGGCGACAATATAGTCACCTGGCATCGCTTCTTTGAACGATTTTTCACGGGGTAAAATGCCTACATTTCCACAAAAAACAAGAGGATTGCCAACATAACGTTTGTCAAAATAGACGGCACCATTGACGGTCGGGATCCCCATTCGGTTGCCGTAATCTCGTACGCCAGAAACGACCCCCTTCATGATCCTTTTGGGATGAAGGGTTCCCGGCGGAAGCTCTTTTGCCTCAGTATGAGGGTCGGCGAAACAAAAAACATCGGTGCTGCAGATCGGTCTGGCCCCGAGGCCAGTCCCCATGGTATCTCGCAGTACTCCACCGATACCGGTGTTGGCGCCACCGTACGGTTCCAGTGCCGAAGGTCGGTTGTGGGTTTCCACCTTAAAGCTAATGTTGTTTTCTTCATCAAAGCGGACAATACCGGCATTGTCTTTAAAAACACTCACACACCAGTCATTTTTGCCCCATTGCTTTCTCAGTCTGTTTGTCGCTGCAAAAATTGTCTCTTTGAGCATGTTCTCATAATGGCGAACCCCATTTTCATCGTGGTATTCGATTTTACCAGCGAGGGTTTTGTGGCTACAGTGTTCGCTCCAGGTTTGAGCAATCGTCTCCAGTTCGATGTCGGTTGGCTGGCGTGAAAGAGAGCGATAGTGGGCCTGGATCGTTTTCATTTCGACCAAAGAAAGGCTCAATTGCCACTCTTTGCTAATAGCGACCATCTCTTCATCAGTCGCTTCAAGAAGCTCTATTTCACGCTTCTGTAGTACATAGGGAGAAGATGGCTGAATTTCGGTAAAAGGAAAATTGCCCCAGATCGTCTGCTCGATCGAGCCATTAGCCAATAACTTTTCTGCCAATATTTCGGCCTCGTTTTGCCTGGCCCCTTCGAAAAGATACCGAGAAAAGGTCCGAATCGTTTCTATGTCGTAACCGAGCCTTTTGGCCGTTTTCAGTGCCGATTCGGCGACCGCATCCGTTACGCCGGGCAAAGGCAAAACATAGAGGCGGATTTGTCCATTGCCCAGTTTTCCTTCCGTCGTCACTTTATTGACCGAAAATTGTTCGACAACCTGATCGGAAAAGAGGTTCTTTGCAAGGGCCGTTACCGTCTCTTCTGAAAGATCCCCCTGAACAAGATAGCCCGAAGCGGTTTGGGGAGTGCCGATCGTCGATAGGCCAAGCTCTTTAGCCTCTTGGTCTATTTCAAGTCCTTTGCGGTCGACGTAGCCCTTAGCTGGTACTATTTCTATTTGCCACAGTGTCACGGTTTTGCTTTCCTCGCTCCAAAATTTGCCAAAGTGTGCCGAACTCGTTTTGTTCCAGCTCATTTTTCAGGCAGTTCAATGTTTCCAGAGTCGTCGTCAATTTTTGGATTATTTCAGCCTTGTTCTGACGAATAATTTGTTGCCACAGTAAGAGTTCTCCACTAGCGACCCGGGTCGTGCTTTGCCATCCGGGACCAACGATATCGAGCCAGGCCTCCGGCGTTTCTGCCGCAAGCAAAGAAGCGACCAGATGGGGGAAATGGCTAATCTCGGCCATGATATTATCATGGAGAGTCGCCGTTGTAAAAAGGAGTGTTCCGCCAAGCGTTTGCCAAAACAGGCAAAGAAAGTCAAGGGGTGGCCGCTCTTTACGCAAATTGGTAACCACCTCTGACTCTATAGTGAGGGGTTTGTTGATAGCCTCCGATTCTCTAAGCCATTCTGTAGGCAAATTGATCAAAACATATTTTTTGTAGAAGAAGTTATCCCAGGCATTTTGGGGGCCAGATTTTTCACTTCCGGCCAATGGATGTGCCCCAAGAAAATGGCGTCCTTTCCCAAGGTCGTATGGGATCTGGGAGGTCAAGGTCCCTTTGACACTTCCGACATCGGTAAAGAGGGTGTGGTCAGGGACATGTGACAGAGCCTGATTCAGAAGTGTTGGAATTATCTCGACAGGGGTACAAAAAATGACGACGTCGGCACCGGCGACCCCTTCGGCTAAATCGGTCGTTGCCGAAGTGAGTTGCCCCATTTCAAGACTACTTTTAAGATGTTCCTTGTTTTGGTCGACCCCGACAATCGTTTTGGCGAGCTTGCTTTTTTGAAGTGCCGTTGCCAAGGCACCTCCCAACAGGCCAACACCAACGATTGAAATAGTCTCTACAGGCTGCATTCGAAATGTATATTCGAAAAAAATAGATAGAATATCAAGGAGACGAGAAAAAGGCTTTCATTCGATGGTCACATTCTACCGTAAAAAAGTGTCGTTGCCCTGCCCCCCTTTTTTGATATTTTCGACAATTTCTGTTAAAACAATTTCAGTGACCGCTACAATGCCTAACAGTTGAGATTCCTACCCATACAAAAGCCAAAGAGAAAAGCCTGACAAAATAGAAGAGAGAACCTAATGGCTAGAATCCGAATGAAAGCTCTGCGTAACCAATGTGAACGATTAGGAAACTCCCTCGCTGCCGGCGTTGATGTTGTAAAGGCGTGGGAAATGGAGTCGGAAAACCGTCAACTGAATTCGGGAGCAACGAAGAAAGTTTTAGACCGACTAAAACGTGGCCAATCGATGGCCCAATCGATGTCGAGTGCCGATGGGTATTACCCTGAATTGGTCTGTGCCCTGGTCGATGCAGGAGAGCAAACTGGAAAGGTCGAAGAGATATTCCGTCGTCTTTCCCAATATTATGATCACTTTCTCAAGCTACGCCGGAATCTTGTGATCGCTATTGCCTGGCCGGTGGCTGAGCTTGTGATTGCAATTTGTGTTGTCGGCCTTGTTATTTTTGCCATCGGTTATATCGCCGACATGAATAACACCGAAGCGACCGATCTTCTGGGGCTGGGCCTTGTCGGCACCCGAGGTGTTGTTATTTATTTTGGGACGGTTTTTGCAATTGCATTTTTTATTGCGACTTTTGTTATGGCAATTGTAACCGACCGAATACCGAAAAAAGTGATCGCCTCGCTCTTAATACGGCTACCGATTATTGGAGTTTTGTGGCGAAATTTTTCCATTGAGCGAATTTCCTGGACCCTTTCTCATGCCCTTAACGCTGGCATGGATGTCAAGCGTGCCATTCGTCTCTCTGTCGAATGTAGCCAGAATAATTATTATCAGCAAAAAATAGACTCTATGAAGAAAGCTGTCCAGCAAGGGAACACTCTGTCAGATGTCTTTGCAGAAACTGGTCGATACCCCGAAGATTTTTTAATGGCTCTGAGGAATGGCGAAACGACTGGCACGGTTCCGGAGACGATGGACGGCATCTCGACGGAGTATCAGGGGAAATTGAGAACCTCACTTCTCATTGCAGCAGCGAGTTTGTCTGTTTTTACGTGGGGAGTCGTCGCCTTTTTTATTATCTACTTTATTTTTGTATTGGCTTTCTCGTATGTCGGAATGATCTACGACGCAATGCCGCAATAATTACAAGGTTCTCGATCTTGATGTTGGCCATTTTTCTTGAGGTAACTGCCGTAGTAAAAATTTTTTTGATAGTCCACCCAAATGGACATCAGTAAAATTTCAACTTTATGACCTTTGTTGAATCTCCTTTTTCATCTGAGACATTATTCGCCCTAGAGTCTCCATAACCCGCCCCTTTTTTATATCTCGTATACCCAGATTTGAAAAAATCTACCACGTTAAAATTGGCAAAAAACGTCTCCATTATCTCTCGAAAGACCCTTTTTTTGACGAAAATTGGGTAAGAATTGAAGAAAATGCTCTACTTTTTCTACCTATATCTGGTGACCTGATTTTTCCATAAGAATGGATTTGGGTTAAGTCTGCTTTAAATAAAGCCTTTCAAGTATAATAAAAGTAAAGTGCTTAAAGCGTACTGAGAATGTGGTAGAAACATGAGCCTTTATTGATCAACCCAGATTTATCAATCCAGCCTTTGAAATTGTGGTAAACCATTATGTGGAAAGAACATACGAACAAACTTCTGTTCTTTGTTTTTATAGCTGCTATTGGAGTTGTTGTTCTTTCGGTTCCACAGATGATCGCTAGTCAACATAAGCTGATTCGAGAAGAGTTTGGCCCGACTTGGGGTTCTGTATACCTCGTAATCGTGGTTTTTGGGATATTGCTTTTAAGCAGTATTACGATTTGGGTTTTCTGGAATTTATATATCTCTAGCTGGTTAAAGGGTTTACGTAGAGAGAAGCGGAGCAAGAACCCCAGCGCCCTTTCAATGGACGAGCAGGCAGCCGAGTTGGAGGAGAACCTGACTTATGTTCATAGCTTACAAAACGATCCGAAAGTTGAAGCCGAGTTACGTGCAAAACTAGCCCCACTTGTCAAAGCGCTTGAAGAAAAGCAGACTCATCAAACGGTGGAAATCGTAGCCTTTGGGACTGTGTCTAGTGGGAAATCTTCACTATTGAATGCCCTCTTGGGTGAAGAATATTTCCAGCACGATGTACGGGGTGGAACGACCGTTTTGCGAAATGAAATTGTTTGGAATGAGAGGGAAAAAATTATCTTAGTTGATACGCCCGGTATTGCTGAAGCCCTTGACGAAGTTCACCAAATCGCTTCTATAGAAGCTGCAAAACGTGCTGACTTTTTATTATTGGTCGTCGATGGCCCATTGCGCGAGTATGAGAGCGAATTATTAAAAACATTGGCACAAATGGAAAAGGAGATCTTATTATGCCTTAACAAAAGTGATTGGTACTCGCCAGCCGAGCAACAAAAACTTCTCGATCAAATTGGACGACAGACGAATGAATTTCTCCCACGAGCAAATATTCTTGCAGTCCAGTCGGGGAATGTAAAACGTCTCCGAACTACAGAGCATCCCGATGGAACAACTTCGGAAGAGTTTGTTGAGGAGCCTCCCAATATTGCCGAATTAGCAGATCGACTATTAGTACTGACGACCACCGATAAAGAAAAATCGCTTATGGCGAACCTTCTTTTACAGTCTCGTGGGCTTGTCGAGGAGGCTAAACAAGAGGTCCAAAAGTCACTTGATAATCAGGCCAAGAAATTAGTCGAACGCTATATGTTTAGTGCTGGTAGCATGGCAGCGCTCAGTCCTTGGCCCCTTGTTGACCTAGCTGCTGGTTGCACTATTAACACCAAAATGGTCTTTGAATTAGCCCAAATTTATCGCCAGAAGATTGACCTTGAAACGGCTACAAGTCTCCTGGGCCAACTTGGAAAAAATCTCGTTTCAGTCCTTGGTGTGTCGGCTGCGACTCCAGTTGTTACCTCTCTTGTTGCCAGTCTCGTTAAGTCGGTTCCTGGAATTGGCACGTTGACTGGTGGCTTCATGCAGGCTGTCGTTCAGGCTGTTATTACCCGTTGGATCGGGCTTGTTTTTATCGAGTATTTTAAATATGAAATGCACCTCACGGAAAAATCGTTCTCTGATATTGCGCGAGAAAAATGGCAAGAAATAACGACACCTAAGGCGATTTTATCGCTATATCGGCAGACGAAAAGCTATGTTGCTTCAAGTGAGAAGAATAATTCCTAACCTGTGTATCTTCTGTTAGCCCCTTTCGCAAAGTAGTCCCCTACCCTCTATGAATGAAGCCAACGAAACACCCAACACTAACTACCACGATGCTATCCGTTCTCTTGAACATACCTTGGATCGGTTGCACGGTTGTACCGATGCAGAACGTGAAAAACTTCATGCCGAGTTTTTGCACCTTAAAGAGATGTCCGAAAAACTTGTTAAGGGCCGAATCGATATTGTAGTTTTTGGAGAGATCAGTACTGGTAAATCAGCTTGTATCAATGCCATTGTCGGTAAAGAAATCACTCAGGTTGATGTCCAGGGAGGATGGACCAAAGAAATTTGGAACGTTCCTTGGGATGGTAGTGGATACTGCATTCCGGGCTTAGGTGAATCCGGGGTTGTCTTGATTGATACCCCAGGACTTAATGAGGTTGGGGGGACTGAGCGGGCTAGCATGGCGCGTGAGGCAGCGGCTAAAGCTGATCTGATTTTGTTTGTTACTGACTCGGATCTCAATGAGACCGAGCATAGCGCCCTTCTCGAACTCGCTTCGCTTCATAAGCCTCTCCTTCTAGTTTTAAATAAGATTGATCTCTATTCACCTGCACAGAGAGCACGTTTGCAAGAGGTTTTAAAAGAACGACTTCAAGGAGTTCTTGCTAAAGAAGGTGTTATTCTGGCCGCAGCCAATCCAAAAGAGAAAGAGTACATCATCGAAAGGACAGATGGTTCTTCGATCAACGAATGGCGTAAACCTCCTGCTGAAATTGACGAATTAAAAAAGGCAATCCTTGTCCTTCTAGATCGAGAAGGGCTTTCCTTAATTGCTCTCAATGCAGCACTTTACGCCGCTGATAAAACTGACCAGATCGCTGTCCTTCGTGTTGAACTCCGGGAGCAAAAAGCTCAAAATTTTATTTGGAGTTATGCTACCTTAAAGTCCGTTGCGGTCGCACTTAATCCAGCCCCAGTTGCCGATGTCTTGGGTGGTAGTGTTGTTGATGTCTTTATGGTTTTGAACTTGGCCCGTGTTTATGGACTAGAGATGACATGGTCGAATGCCAATAATTTGGTCAAATCGATTTTAAAGTCAGCCGGCTGGGTTTTAGCTAGTGAGATGGCAACTCATCTCGGCTCTTCACTACTGAAATTTTTCACGGTTGGTTATAGCACAGTTTTTAGTGCAATTCCGCAAGGAGCGGCGGCTGGATATGGCTCTTATATTGTTGGTCAAGCAGCCAAGAAATATTTAGAGCAAGGTGCTTCATGGGGAGAAGAGTCACCGAAAAAAGTTGTTCAGCAAATATTGGAAGAGACCGATAAAAAATCGGTCCTGAATCGACTTAAGGAAGAGCTTCGGCAAAAGCTACTTAAGAACCAACACGTTAAATAAGAAAGAGATCGTTTGTTTTTGCCCTCAGGCGTTAACCGTCTGAAGGTGGAACGAGTTGTTCTTTTCGAAATTTTTCGAACTCAGTATCGCCGTCAAAAATCGTCCATACCTCGGTTTCATTGCGGTATTTTGTTATAAGTTCGTTCAATTGTTTTGTCTTTTTTTCATTGATGAGTTTTGCACGAATTATCTCTTGGGTATCCGTAAAAGAGGTATATCCTTCTTCGACCCGGTCAAGAACGCGAACGATATGAAAACCGTTCTCATCCTCAAGAATACGGCTAAATTTTCCGACCGGAAGGGAAAAAAGAGCCTGGTCAATCACCGTAGATTTGAGAGCTCCTTGGGTGGTCCAATCGTTGATACCACCAGTGTCCGCATGGAGCCCATGGGAGAACTGTTTTGCTAAATCGGCAAATGATCGACCACGCAAAAGCTCATTGCCAATATTCGCCATTTGTCGGTAAGCGTTTGGTTTAGAGTCGACTTTTTCAAATAGCAGGGTAATCTTTTCGTAGCGTACCTTGGCAGTAATTTTGTAATCTTCAAGGTGAGCCTGATAATAATCCCATAATTCTTGATGGGGGACTTCTGGAAAGAAGTTCAATTGTTCCTGAATAACTTGTTGAAAGAGAAGCTGCATTTTAAAAATGCGTTGATAGTTCGCAAGTGAGGTTCCTGCTTCCTGAAGTTTAGCCTCTAGCTCTTCTGCGTTTTGAACTCCAAGAGCTTCTATCATCTGCTTTTGTTGTGTGTCGCGAAAATGTTTTGCAAGTTCTTTTTCAAGATCAGCAACCCTTTCGGGAGGAACTTTTTGCATAAACTGATCATAAACGGCAACGGTATCGATATGGCTTGCAAGTAACCGCTTTAACATAATCTCACGGGCTTGGGCGAGTTCTTCTGGTGGAGCTTTGCCTTCGAACTGCTTTAACTGTTGGTTAATATCACCGATGAGGTCACCAACAAGAACTGTCTGGCCACCGACTCTGGCGATGATTTTCGTATTTTCCAGAATGAATGTTTTGGGACTGGTCTCTACCATGTCACCAAAATTTTGGCTTCCCTGGTTGAACGCTAAACGGTTTAACTGACCATTTTGCTGAGTCGTGAATTGTTGACTTTGACCGATACCAAGGCCATCAAGGCGGTTTTGTAAATTATCGAGGCCTCTGCGATTTTGCAGGTTCTGCCCTTGCCTTGCTTGATTTTGCCAAAGCTGATTCCGCTGGCTCTGTTGTTGGCCTTGCCGCTGGGCATAAAGCGGGGTAGTACAGCAGACACCTATCCATAGGGTACAAAGGGTTAACCCTTTTATATAAAAAAATATTCTTTGGTTCTTTGGGGCGATCATGTTCCGGAATTCAACTCCCTTTGAATTTCCAGCTTTAGAATCAGTTTAGTCTGGAATGAGCCACCTCTCTGGTAGACCATCCAGTTACTCGCAAGGCAGGATAGAAAAAAATACTCACCATGGCAAGACAGATTCTATCTTTTTATATAACTGATCGGGATTCAGTGGGGAACCTGGCAACTCTTTTTTTCGCCAAAGAGGTAAATAGGCCGAATAATCATCGACCATACGGATATGCAAACTCTCGATAGCTCGATTGGCTTCGGGAATATTTGTTTTTTTTCGATTGTTTTGAAGAGGTCTTTCCTTCTTTGGTGATGAAGAAGGAAGATTCTTCATAATTTTTTTGGAATGGGCAACAAGCTGTTCCATACGTTTTTTATTCGAATACTTGAAAACAACAAACCGGTCTTCAAGATAGATTGCGTTGATTTGCCAGATTGCTGCTCTCATTTTTAGCGAGGTTAATTGACAAAGTTTTTTCACCGGCTCTGGCATTTTTCCAAATCGATCCAGAAGCTCATCTTTAAGCTGTTTAAGGTCATTGTCACTTTGCACCCGTGAAAAGCGGCGGTAGAGGTCAATTTTGCTGCGCATGTCTGGAACGTAAGTCTCAGGAAAGTAGGCCTCTCCAGGTAAATCAATGTCAACTTCCAGAGATAATTTTGGGGGAAGTTTCTTTTGCTGGCGAATGGCAGTTTCTAAAAGTTGGCAATAAAGTTCGTACCCAATAAGATTAATATGACCACTCTGCTCGGTTCCTAAAAGGTTTCCTGCCCCTCGAATTTCGAGGTCTCGCATGGAAATTGCGAATCCAGCACCCATTTCGCTATACTCTTCAATAGCTCTTAAGCGCCGTGCAGCATTGGGAGTGATTGGTTTCGTTGAATCAATGCACAGGTAACAATAGGCCCGATGTTTATAGCGACCGACTCGGCCACGTAGTTGGTGCAAATCGGCAAGCCCGTATCGTTGTGCATCGTCGATGATCATTGTGTTTGCATTGGGGATGTCAAGGCCGCTTTCGACAATTGTTGTTGCCACTAAGATATCAAATTTTCCAGCGACAAAATCAACCATAACCTTTTCAAGCTCTTCTTCGTCCATCTGGCCATGTCCGACTCGAACAGTCGCCTCTGGTACAAGAGTGCGAACCTTGTCAGCGACTTTTTCAATGTCGTAAACGCGATTATGAACGTAGAAAACCTGGCCACTGCGTTGTAATTCGTGCATAATTGCTTGTCGGATAATATTCTCATTAAACCGCATGACCCGGGTTTCAATACCGATTCGCTCGGCCGGTGCCGTCTCAAGATTCGAAATATCCCGTATTCCGACAAGGGCCATATGGAGTGTTCGTGGAATAGGAGTCGCTGAAAGGGTCAAAATATTGACTGTCGCTCGAAGAATTTTTAGGTGTTCCTTGACTGCAACTCCAAACCGTTGTTCCTCGTCAATAATGACAAGGCCTAGATTCGCAAGTTTGACATCTTTTGAGACAAGGCGGTGAGTACCAATAACGATATCAGTTGAACCATTTTTTAGATTTGTCAGTACTTCTTTTTGTTCCTGGCGAGTCGCAAACCGGCTTAGACGAGCGATTTCAAAGGGATATTCAGCCAATCGGGAACGGAAGGTTTGGTAATGTTGTTCGGCCAAAATAGTCGTTGGTACTAAGATTGCTACCTGAAATCCACTATCAACGGCCTTGAAAGCGGCCCGTATGGCGACCTCTGTTTTACCAAAACCGACATCCCCACAAATAAGTCGATCCATTGGTTGTGACATTTGGAGATCTTCTTTAACTGATTCGATAGCGCAAAGCTGGTCTGGAGTTTCCGTGTAAGGAAAAGAGGCCTCAAAGTCGTGTTGCCAAAGTGAGTTTTCCTTAAAAACGATTCCTTTTCGTGTCGACCGCTCAGCTTGAAGTTCCAACATTTCTGAGGCGAGGTCAGTGATAGCTTCTTCAACAGCTTCACGGTTTTTTTGCCATGATGTGCCCCCTATTTGTGCCAGACGGGGCCGAATTTTTGACCCTCCAATATATTTCTGGATGAGTTGAATCTTGGTCGTTGGAACATATATTTTGGTACCACCACGAAACTCCAGGGCAAGATGTTCCTCTTTTTGTCCATTTTTTTCTAACACCTCAAGGCCAAGGTATCGTCCAATACCGTGGGATAAATGAACAACCAAGTCGCCCACTTTAAGATCATAGAAAGAGTCAATCGCCCTTCCAAGGTGTTTTCTTCCTTCTCGTCGTAAAACCTTCCGCTGAAACATTTCGTGGCTTGTCAGAAGGAGTTGCTTTTGAGCTGGCCATAAAAATCCCGTTTCCAGGTTCCCCAGTGCAAGTTGCAAACGCCCCTCTTGGGCTGCAGCTGTTTCTGCAAACATTTCGGTAAGGCGATCTTTTTCTCCCTCATTTTGACAGATACAAAGGATATTTTCTCTTTTTGCCGATCGATCGAGTTCTTTACAAATCTCTTCTCCGTTCCCTTGAAAACGTTGTACCGAGTCGAATTGGAGTGACAATGTTTTCTCATTGTCTTCTGCAAGTTCGGAGAGGCAAATTGTTGGAAAGTCTTTGAGTCTCTTGAATGTTTCACGGACGGTAAAATAGTCTTCGAGATTAGTTACCCGCTCTAGAAACAGTCGTCCTTTTTCCTCGAGCTCATGAGGCTCGACAAATAAGAGAAGGCTTCCTGGTGGCAGATAGTAGCCCAGATGTTCTTTGGCAAGAGGCGTTTTCTTTTTAGGCGGTACCTCGTTATCCTTTTTATCTTTAAAATCGGGTAGCTCTTCTTTTTTATTTTCAAAGAGAAGTAGTTCTATCTCTGAAAGTTCTTCGAGGCTACGCTGGGAGAGAATTTCAAAGAAACGAATCGACTCAAGCTCTTCGTCGAAAAACTCGAATCGAACCGGATGAGGCCAGTCAGCTGAATAGATATCTAGAATGTAACCTTTGAGACTAAATTCACCGGGAAGATGGACGGTCTCACGTCTCTGAAAACCTTGGTCAACGAGCCACTGAATTAAATTGGCCCGGTCAATTTCTTGCCCAACGGTAAACTTTTTGAGACACCTAGAGAGCTCCTCTTCGGGAGGCAAGGGTTGACACAGGCTCTGAATGTTTGTCACTACAATATTGGGTAGGTCTGTTCTACGCAGTAACCGTTTAACTAGCTGGATACGATCACTTTGGTTGACATCTTGGTGGCTGGTTAAATAGGAGCTGCCATCAAGAGGTGGTAACGTTACAACATTTGCCGCAGTAAAGAGGGCTAAGTTGTCAACAAAGGAGTCGATTTCTTCATGTTCAGGTAAGACGACTACAGTCGGCTCTCCTGCTGTTGGAAATAGAGTGTTGTCTGCTGTCAACTGTTCGACCGCTGCGGCCACGAGAGCGCATTCCGACCCAAAAACTCCCCCGATTGTCACCCAATGGCTCGAGAGGCTTTTTTGCAAGATATCAGTCAACTTTTCCTCGGCTACAAGCCGGTTGGTCAGGAGCTGACACGGAGCAGAGTTGGCTTTAGGACTTGGATTATTCATCGTCGTGCCTATCAGTATACCAGGGCTCTAGCTAGTACCCTACCCCAGATTATTTTTTAGGGGTAAGCTACTGTGCATTAACGGACTGATGAATATTCAGTACTGAACCTGAGCCCAGCTTCGAAGTCACGGTAGCCGCCAGAACAAGGCAAGATATAATAAAGCCATCGGAAGTTCTCCATATTTCACCCTATATTTGGCCGATTGAATGTCTCCTTTCCTACCTTTTACCGAACGCCTGCCTGCCGTTCCGCCCTTTGAGCATATTTTACAAAGATGGGGACATTTACCCTATTTCCTATCATTGGATAGTGCCATGTCGCCAAGCCGGCATGGTAGGTATAGTTTTTTTGGAGCAGATCCTTTTAAAATTCTTCATGTTCCTTTTAATGGAAAGAAGGAGAGAACCACAGCGTTACCTGCTTTGCAAGAGCTAGACACCTCTTTGGAAAAATTTCGTTCTGAAAAAATTCAGGGGCTTCCTCCGTTTCAAGGAGGAGCAGCGGGCCTCATGGGTTACGAGATGGCTCATAGCTTTGAAAAACTGCCTGTTGCTCCTGATGTTAGTTTTCCTATGCCCAGTCTGCTTCTCGGTTTTTATGACGTTATTTGTGCGATTGATCATCTCCAAGGAAAAAGTTGGCTCATCTCTCATGGCTTCCCGGAGACAAAGGAACCTTTTCGCACCATTCGTGCAAAAGAGCGGCTTGATTCTTTCAAAAAACTTCTTGTTCAAAGAGAGTCTCCGGTACATTTTACAGGCACCCTCCCCTCCTTTGTTCCACCCGAAGAAAAGCTATTTCCTACAGCCGTTTCTGGAGTCTATAGCAATTTTTCCAAAGAGGGGTATCTTGAAGCAGTTAGGCAGATTATTGAGGAAATCTATTGTGGTGAGATTTTTCAAGCAAACTTGTCTCAAACGCTTTTTTCCAAACAGATTGAAGTACCTTCGAAAACCTATCTTCGATTACGAAAAAAAAATCCGGCTCCATTTGCGGCCTATTTTCAAACACCTGAATTTTCGATTCTGAGCTCTTCACCCGAACGGCTATGTTCGGTTCATAACGGTTGCGTAGAAACTCGCCCGATTAAAGGGACACGGCCCCTTAAACTTACCGACGAGCTGTATTCTAGCCAACAACGATACGAGTTGCTAAGGAGCACCAAAGACCGGGCAGAAAACACAATGATTGTCGACCTTTTGCGAAATGATCTGTCGAAAATTTGCCTGCCTGAAAGTGTTACTGTCACTGAATACTGTCAACTTGAGGAATATCAGCACGTTCTCCATCTTGTTTCTGCTGTCGTTGGAAAGTTGAGACCAAACGCTTCAGCTGCAGCGGTTGTATCGGCCATCTTTCCGGGTGGATCCATTACTGGTGCTCCTAAAATTCGGGCTATGGAAATTATTACCGAGCACGAAAAAAGAAGGCGTGGCGCCTATTGTGGCTCTATTGGCTACTTTGGTTTTGAGGGGACAATCGATATGAATATTCTGATTCGAACGATAACAATCAGCTCTGGTTGGTTGCAATATTCTGTCGGTGGCGGGATTACCGCCAATTCAACCCCAGAAGAAGAATACGCGGAGACATGGGCAAAGGCAGCTGGCCTGATTCGATCTTTACCTGACTATGTTGAGACAACGATATCTTGTAAGGCGGGCCAAGTTTTTTAAATGGACTGATGCAGAGCAGAGATTCCATGAACCCAAAACCAATTTTGGTAGTCGACAACTACGATAGCTTTGTGAACAACCTTGCTCGGTACTTTGAGTGCTTGGGGCAGCAGACTATTGTTGTCCGCAACGATGCCATTGGGTTTAAAGAGATCGAAAAGCTCTCGCCCAAGGCGATTGTCCTTTCACCCGGACCATCAACTCCCGAGAAAGCTGGCAATACGATTCAATTGGTCCAAAAATTTCATGCCCGTTTCCCCATATTGGGAATCTGTCTTGGTCATCAAGCGATTGTAGCGGCGTTTGGCGGTGCCATCATTCGTACCTCTTACCCTGTTCATGGAATGTCAGACCAAATTACGACCTCCCGTTGTCTTCTTTACGACAATCTTCCTCTTGAGTTTTCTGTCGGTAGATACCATTCGTTAGTTGCTGAGAAAGAGAGTCTGCCGCAGTCATTTCGAATTACTGCCGAGAATAAGGAAGGTATTATTATGAGTATTGAGCACAAGGCTTATCCAACCGTTGGTATTCAGTACCATCCTGAGTCAATACTAACGGAAAATGGAAAAGAGTTGTTAGCAAACTTTTTGGCCTATAGTTTTCCTGCTACCAGTTCCTCTACCTCAAATTGACAAGAACTAATTTTAGATAAATTAGCTATTTCGGCGGTTCTTTTTTAAGCACCATATTTGCCTAAACGCCCTGCATTGGCTAAAGCAAGAGCCATAAGGTATTTTGCTTTAAACTGGCCTAGGCCACCCATAAGAGCCTCATTCTCTCCAAAAGTTTTGCAACGATCGGTTCTGCAACAGTCACTTACAAGAAGAGTAGGAACAGGGTGCCAGCTATGTTGTTTTAAATAGGCTGGAGTTGAGTGATCACCAGTGATTATAAGGCAGTCAGGAGACAGGGCACTGACCTGTGGTATAATCTGGTCGAACTCTTCAATCCTCTTGACTTTCTCAGCAAAATTGCCATCTTCGCCAGTACTGTCGGTATATTTAAAATGGAGAAAGAAAAAATCAAAATCGTTCCAGACATCTTTGAGAACTGCGACCTGTTCTTCTAATGTTTTAGCATTGCCGACAATCTTCATGCCAGCGAGTTGGGCTAAGCCCTTATACATCGGGTAGACTGCAATCGCTGCTGCTCGAAGACCATAAGCCTCCTCGTACGACGGCAAATTCGGCCTTTTCGAAAAGCCTCGCATGGTTAGGCCATTCGCCTGCTCCTCATCCTTTAAAAGAGCTTCTGCTTGTTGAATGAACTGCGCAGCAACTGCGGCAGTTTTTTTTGAACACTCGTTATGTGCCTTGGTTTCAAGGGGTGGTACTCCTATCTGCTGAGGGTCGGTATCATCAACATCACCTCCAAGTCCATCTCCTCGAAAAAGGACGACAAACCGGTGTTCCTTTACCGGCTCAACAAAAATTGTTATTCCGGGAATTTTAATTTCCTGAAGCCTCTTAACAATTTTAAAACTTGTTTCAGAGGCAATACGACCTGCCCGACGGTCAAGGATATTTCGCTTAGAATCCAAGGTGCAAAAATTGCATCGAATCGCAACGTCATTGTTGCCAAGCTCTAGCCCAACACCCGTCGCTTCAAGGGCCCCTCGGCCAATGGGGTGTTGAATCGGATCGTATCCAAAAAGGGCCAGATGGCCAGGGCCACTACCAGGAGTAATACCAGGTGCTACAGGAATACTCAGGCCAGAAACCCCTTTTTGGGCCAGTTGATCAAGATTCGGAGTTTGGGCTGTTTCTAGTTCGGTCTTGCCACCAGGTTCAAGAGGTAACCCACCAATACCGTCAGCGACCATCATGACGATCTTGGAAGAGTTTTGCGTATGAAGTAGTTTGGTGAGGTCTTGAATATCCATTTCGTTATCCAATTGAGTTGGAAGAGCAGGAACGAATTCTAGCACAACAAAAGCAAGTGACCAACTGGGGTAGTTTTTCTTTCTACTACTCGACTATAATTCAAATGGTTGATTTGTTTGTTTCTTTTTTACTTTGATTTTTTTGTTAGGGTAATTCTAAAAATGTCCGGGCAGATCCGTTTTTCATACGAAGGCGCATTATTTGAACCCAATGGGCTTAACAAAGACGAACTTCAAAAGCTAGCTCCTGCCCTTGAGCAAGTACGAAAAGAAATTTTAACATCAGATATTGAGTTGCTAACCAATCCTCAAGAAATTCCACCAAATAAGCAGCCTTTGGATGGAGCTTTTTTGGAGTTACCTCAAAAGCTTCTCCTTGAGTACCAAACGTTGAAAGAAAAGAGTGAAATCAGACAAATTCTGGCCGTTGCAGAGCGATTGCAAAATGAGGTTGATGCTGTAGTCATCTTAGGAATAGGTGGTTCCTATATGGGAGCAAAAACTCTCTTCGACGCGTTTCTTTCCCCTTATCACAATGAATTATCCCGGGCAGAGCGGAATGGGATCCCGCGTATATATTTTGAAGGAAATAACCTCGATAACGATTCTGCATCGGCTTTATTAGATCGCCTTGGAAACGATTTTTCAGAAGGTTCTCCTGAAAAAAAATGGGCTGTTGTCGTCGTAAGCAAAAGTGGTGGTACCCTAGAAACCGCCGTTGCATTTCGAAAATTTCTATCCACTTTAAAAAAATCTTGTGGCCAAAATCGCAGGTTGCTTTCAAGGCTAATCGTCCCTGTAACGGGCAAAAGTGGAAAATTATACGACCTAGCTACCTCGATAAGATGCGAAGACAAGTTCGAGGTTCCGGAAGGAGTTGGCGGCCGTTTCTCTATCTTTTCTGCTGTAGGCCTTTTGCCTGCAGCCGTAATGGGAATCGATATACTCTCCTTTTTGCTCGGCGCTGTCTCTACAAATGAACATTTTTATAGTGAAAAAGAGTTAGATAACCAAGTCCTTCAATATGTTGCCGTGCAAATTTTGTGTGAACAAAAAAACAACCAAAAGATCCGCGTGTTATCTATTTGGAATAAATCTCTTGAATCGTTTGGTTTTTGGTATGATCAACTACTTTCTGAATCACTCGGAAAAGATGAACAAGGAGCGACTCCACTTACTGTTGTAAATACACGTGATCTGCACTCACGTGCGCAGCAACATCAAGAAGGACGCCGTGACAAAGTTATCACAAACCTGATCATCCAAAAGCCTCAGGAAGGCCCGCTTGTGGTTGGTGATCTCTCGTCGAATGAAGATCAACTCGATGAAATTTCAGGATTGACCTACCCGCAGCTTATGCAGGCTGCAATTTTAGGGACAAATCAGGCCTACCGAGACGACAACCGCCCAACTCTGGATATTACACTTCCGGAAGTATCGCCGGCCTTTTTAGGACAATTATTTCAATATTTTATGCTAACAACTGTTGTTGAAGGACGTGTTCTGGGACTGAATCCCTATGGTCAGCCTGGAGTCGAAAAGTACAAAGAGCTCATGAAAAAGTTTCTTAAAAGGTCAAATCTGACAGACTAAGTTCATTCCTAAAAAGCCAGAAAAGGTTCTAAACTAGGGGATCTTTGCCTTTTTGGACCTTTCTCAGGTCCTCTCTACTCGGTACAATTGCTTGGCAATATTGGGGGGTGTATATAAAGAGGCCCCCTTTTGCTAGTTTTTAATCACTTTTTCATTGAGGGAATGTTCATGGGGACAAAAATTACTTGGTGGGGACATTCGACCTACTTCATCGAAACTGAGAATGCCAAGATAGTAGTCGATCCTTATCTGAATGAAAACCCACTTGCCACCGTTCGGGCCGAGGAGGTCGTAGCCGACTATATTCTGTTAACTCATGGTCATTTTGACCACATTGCCGATGCTCTTGAGATTGCCCAAAAAAATGACGCCCTAATCGTTGCAAACTTTGAAATTTCACATTGGTTTAACACAACCCATAAGTATGAAAAAACGGTCGTCCTCAATACAGGTGGGATAATCTCTTTTCCCTTTGGAAAAGTCGAAATGACTCATGCTGTACATGGTTCGCAAATGCCAGATGGCGCTTATGGTGGATCGGCTGGGGGACTTGTTGTTTACACCAATGAAGGTTCCTACTACTTTGCAGGTGATACCTCGCTCTTTTTGGATATGGAGCTTATTGGTAACCGTGGTATTGATACGGCCTTTTTGCCTATCGGTGGCCAGTTTACTATGGGGCCAGAAGATGCTGTCGAAGCGGTTAAGTTTTTGCGTCCTCGCCTTGTTGTTCCTAATCATTACGACACATGGGATACGATCAAACAAGATCCACATGCTTTTGTTAAAGAGGTCGAAGAAAAAACACAGGCCCAAGGTAGCGTTTATAAACCTGGTGATATCGTTGTTGATTGCTAGAGAATTTCCGAATTCACATTGTTTTATAACTACCTTATCGACGGTCGTACTCCCGATCTTTTCGGCAAGATAACTCCGTTGGCCGAGACCGTTATAGGTTATGAGATACCGATGGTCCGCCGCGTCGTCGATCGTTAAACTAGCGAGGCGACCCCATGGATCGTAGGAGGCGTCGTACGTATCGGTTAATCCTGGGGAATTGGAAGCTGTGAGATACCGCCACTTTTCTGGTAGCCGATATCTTCCCAGTTGCCCCCTGTATTTTCGGTTGTACCTGTGATCTCATTCGCCTTGTCGTGGGTACGATCTTGGGCGAGGATAAGAACGGGTATCCCATGAATTAATGCGGCTTATTTTTTCATTCCTTCTTTCTTGATCTCCCACGATAATTTAGTCGAAACAACTCGCAAAGATACACAACAGTAAATAAAAGCATGCAGTAAGTAAAGAATCGTCTAGTTAGAACTAAGCTTGTTATGGAAATATTAGAAAGAAAAGCTACTGGACTAATAGATAGTGCGGTACACGCTACTGGAACATAAATTATCCCTATGAGCATGACTAAGAGAAATACTTTTATCGAAGAACGAATAAAAGTATTCAGGCTGATTTTTTCTTTTAGAGACAGTTCGGCACAACTCTTTAAGCATATCCATAGAATAAACAAGGCGGGAAAAAAAGACAAAATAAAATCAATAAAAAGAACAGCCATAGTTTGAATCCCCCATGATAAAATTCCTTAAACACCAACTAAATAATACTCAAAATTCCCGACCTAAATAAAGCATTGCCCTACTGAATAGCTTTGGGTTTTAGAACGTTCAGCGTAATTAAATAGTATCACGAAATCGACATAAATCCCTACATCGTCTTTTAATTGATAAGTTATTTTAGTCTTCTATTGCAAATTTATAATTGTTTCCGAGTGTCTATGCCATTTTTACGATAGGTAATATCTCCCCAGTCGCTCCCGGTATTTTATGTATAGTAGCTGTAGTTCTTCACATGATCATCATTGGTTAACAGGTAAAAGGATGATTGTGGAATAACTGATCTCATCAGTGGGAGTTGAAGCTGCACTATAATTTAATTCTGTATGTTGTGTATTCCCAATAGAAAAGGAGACGACATAAACAGTGAGATCGGAAGTATTGCGACGAAATATTTTACTTTTGCCCGCTTTCAACTTATCAATAATAATTGTCTCATCTTTTTTCGAAGTAATTAATCTTACTTCGATTTTCTCGAGAGTTTTTCCTGTTTGATTAACGATGGTGCATTGTGAATTTCCTGTCGCTATATTATAAACTTTGGTGACTCTTGAGCACCCAGAAAAAGAAATAATATTCCAGGTAATAAAGAACAAAGTTGGAAATTTTAAATATAAGTTTCTGTCCATTTCATTTTCCCTAGGCTAAAGGATCAATATCAGGAACTTCCATGTTGTTTGGAAAGGGCAAGGCGTCATTGCATGGCAAACAGTTATGGTCGTTTGTGCTTTATGACCTGTAAAAGGCATATTACAACCTTATTAAACATGAAGTCGGCGTTGTGGACTGGATCGTCATGACCTACTGCAGATTCCCCTTCGTTGCCAAATTCCAAGGACCAGTTCTCGTTGAATTGGCCTGCTCTTCTTGCGCCTGTTGTTCCATAAGACTCCCCAAGGTAAATCATTATTAGAATGTGGTTAATATGGTAGGAACTTATGCACATATCTCCGAAGGTAACAGTTCCCCCACACTTTCCACTCCCACACTGCCCCGTATAATTTTCGAGCCCGTATAATTTTCGAGCCCGTATAATTTTCGAGTTCCTTGCCAATCTTTCCGTTATGCCCATTTGCGCGAGGAATAGGTCAGTAGTAATATGCACCAAATTGCCAAGTTCCCCAAAACGACGATGCATCTTGGGAGATGAACTCATTAATATGGCGGATAATTATATCGGTCACATCTGGTCCACACTTTCCTTCGCCACTGCACTCCAACCCCCATGGATCCATCCCATTGACATTTGGATAGTAGACATAGAGGTTGGGGCCGTCGAGATCGGGTACTCCCGACGACACACCGAGCCCGATCG
>JALCBQ010000198.1 GCA_028066335.1 Pirellulaceae bacterium | reverse complement strand
GCACTGTTGGTGTGGAGGGTTCCAAAAACAACGTGCCCCGTTTCGGCAGCGGTAATCGCTGCCTCAATGGTTTCCAGGTCTCGCATTTCACCGACCAGAATAACATCGGGGTCTTGCCGCAGGGCACGGCGAATCGCCTCTGCAAACGAGGGGACATCGGTTCCGACTTCTCGTTGATTGAGGGTCGATTTTTTGTGATAGTGATAAAATTCAATCGGGTCTTCGATTGTAATGATATGATGGTCGACTGTCTCGTTTATATAGTTGATCATACTTGCCAGTGATGTACTTTTCCCCGAACCGGTCGGCCCTGTAACGAGAAAAAGACCGCGCGGACGCATGCACAATTTGCCAACGACATCGGGAAGGCCGAGCTGCTCCATCGTAAGAAGATCGGTCGGGATTTGTCGCAAAACCATCGAGATATTACCCCGTTGGCGGAAAATGGAAACACGGAACCGGGCCTGCGTTCCAAAGGCAAAACCGAAGTCAGAACCACCCTGTTCCTGCAGCTCGTTTTGGCATCGATCTGGGGCGATACTCTTCATGAGAGCGACGGTATCGTCGGGGGCCAGTTCTTTTGTCTCAAGACGGCGCAAGCGACCGTGAAGACGAAAAACAGGTGGTTGACCGACCGAAAGGTGAATATCACTAGCACCTTGACGCACAGCCGCCTGTAAAAGTTTATCAATTAGGATCGTATCCATTGGCACAAAACCCTTCCCTTTGCCTTAAAAGCTCTTTGCTTTTTTTAACGTGTTGTAGCTTCTCTGTCTGTTTTCGGTTCGCCTTGGTCGACGTTGAATTCGATTCGATTTTTCCCAGTCGGTCCAAGAACCTTTTTCCCTTCCCCAGTCTTCCCAGGTTGGGTGAATACCATTCTAACTCAACGAACAAAAAAGTCACTGATTTATCGACAAACAGAGAGAAAAAAGCAGGACATAAGTCGTTTTGCCCTGAAGAGTTACCACCTTACTTTCCTGCTGGCCGATTTCTCTCTTCCAGTTTAAAATCAGATTGGGCGTATCTGTGGATATCTGTTGCCTTTGAGCATGGGTGTGCTTTAAAAAGAGGGGGTGATAAAACGGCAGGTAAGTAGAGAGATGAAATAGCCTCAAGGTTTGACCCTCTGCCTGAAGGTCGCATCCCCGGAGAGCGAAGAGCGAAGGTGTTAGGAGGCCCTTTCGCCTAGCTTCTTGGGGCTGTCGCTATCCTAAAATTCATGGGCACAAAGCCACTGGCAAGGGGTCTCTAAGAGGCTATTTTTGAAGAGGTTAGGTCTTTAATGTAAGCCTTGAAGATGGTTTTCTTGGGTAGAGGTGAGGGGACGCATGGTAGCTGTCTATTCGTCTTGCTCCGTCCGTTTGGCAACGCGATAGACCTCTTCAAGAGTGGTCGTCCCTTGGCAGAATTTTTCGATGCCATCGCTGTAAAGTGTGCTCATTCCTTCTTTTATGGCAACTTTTCGAATCTCGGTCGATGACTGGTTGGCAAAAATCATCTCACGAATTTTGCTAGAGACGGTCATTAATTCGAAGACCCCCTGGCGTCCCTTGTAGCCAGTCTGGCTACAGTGGCTGCACCCCTTCCCTTTCATGAAGGTCGATTGAGCAGCGACCTCGGGAGAAATGCCGGCATCTTGGAGAACGCTTTCAGAAACCTCTGTCGGTACACGGCATTTGGGGCAGTTAATCCTGACGAGCCGCTGAGCGAGAATCGCTACAACCGAACTGGCGACAAGATAATTGGGGACCCCCATATCTGTCATACGGGTTACAGCACTGGGCGCATCGTTCGTATGTAGAGTACTGAATACCAAGTGTCCAGTAAGTGAGGCCTGGATTCCCATTCCCGCAGTCTCTGAATCTCGCATTTCTCCGACGAGGATGATATTCGGTGCCTGCCGCAACATCGACCGGATAATACGGGCAAAATCGAGGCCGATATTATGTCGAACCTCGACCTGGTTGATTCCAGGGAGGTAATATTCGACAGGGTCTTCTGCAGTGATAATTTTGCGGTCTGGGCGATTTAAGTGGTTTAGGGCGGCATAGAGAGTCGTCGTTTTCCCCGAACCG
Source organism: Pirellulaceae bacterium (assembly GCA_028066335.1). Classification (GTDB taxonomy): domain Bacteria; phylum Planctomycetota; class Planctomycetia; order Pirellulales; family Pirellulaceae; genus JALCBQ01. Next base: position 762 of record JALCBQ010000198.1, on the reverse strand, counting down.
GTCGGTCCTGTGACCAAAATAATCCCGTTCGGTCGCTTTACAAGGTTCATAAATTTCTTGTAGTTGGCTTCCGAAAAACCGAGCTGCCTTACCCCAACCTTGATGTTGTCTTTATCGAGAAGGCGCATGACGACCGATTGACCATGGTTGGTCGGGATGACACTCACACGTAGGTCGAGCTCTTTGTCACCGACGGTTACCTTGATACGACCGTCTAGGGGGCGTCTTCTTTCGGCAATGTCGAGTTTCGAAAGAATCTTGATCCTAGAAATCAAAGCACCCAAAAGTCGACGAGGAGGGTTATCTCGTTCGTGCAAAACCCCGTCGATACGGTATCGGACTCGAACCCTGTTCTCGAATGGTTCAACGTGAATATCAGAGGCATTGAGCTGAACCGCCTCTGATATCATGAGATGGACAAGGCGGACGATCGGGGCCGAGTGTTCGTCGACCGCCTCCTCTTCTCCTCCTTCACCCCCCTGGTCTTCGACGGCGGTAAAATCGATTGCCGTGTCGGTAAATTCATTAAGGATTGTGTCGGCTGATTCGCCTTCTAATTGGCTGTAATACTTGTTAATCGCTTCTGAAATCTGTTCACGGGGCGAAATGGCGATATGAATATCGCAGTTAAGCATAAACCGGAGTTGTTCGATCGTTTCAAAGTCATCGGGGTCGCTCACAACGACTTTGAGGCCGTTATCTTCTTCGGCAATCGGTAAAATAACGTTCTCCCGTGCGACCGAGTCAGGGACCCTTTCGATC
>JALCBQ010000015.1 GCA_028066335.1 Pirellulaceae bacterium | reverse complement strand
GGTTACGCAAATCTTTATGGTGGTTTTTGGTGTGGAAACCACGCTCTGAAATACCATACGGATTAGCGAGATCGGCTTCAAGTTGCCGATCGTGCTCTTCATGCTCTGCAATCGAAGAGGTTGGAATTGGCATTGTTTACTCCTTTTTGAACCGAATGTCCTCTACAACGTCCGATTTTGTTCTCTAGCTTTTCTCAGGATTTTTTTCTGAGGGTATCATAACAACGTTCTCGGTATCACCTGTTGGCAATTTTCCAAGTGAAACCAAAGCGGCTGAATCTTCGTCGACTCCAAAACAGTCGTAATTCAAGGTCGTTAATAACTGTTGCAGTTTTTCGACAGAACCGCCCTGCGTCGCTAAATGGTTTTCGCTAACTTCTAACATTAAAATGGGGCGATCGCGACGAAGCACATTCATTGCCCCTAACAAAACATTGTATTCACCACCTTCTGTATCGACTTTGATGCAGTCGACTTTTTGCAATCGCTCTTCTTGAATAATCTGATCGACGGTTGTCAGGGAAACGTCCACTTTGTCAACCGTTTCGGTCGTGTCGTAGGAGAAATGGTCGCCGATCGTGTTATGGCCACTGTGATAATCAGAGCTAATGAGCATTTGCCCCCTTCCACATTTGTTCGAAACCGCATGTTGAAGGGGTTCTATTTTCAGGTTCCTGTTTAAATTCAAATTTTCTTGCAGACGGCTAAACTCTCTTGGGCTCGGCTCGAATGCCAAAACTCTCCCCTCTTTCCCGACACAACTGGCAGCAAAAAGCGAATAGAGTCCGATGTTTGCCCCTATGTCCAGAAAACAATCACCTTTTCTTAATACACCTTTTAACGCCAACAACGAATTCGGCTCGTAGAGGCCACTCAAGTAAAGGGCACGTGAGATTTCATTTTCAGGGTACCCATTGACCCGGAACTTTTTTAGCCAGGAAAGAATTTGTGGTCCCTTCCACTGGTTGTACGAGTAACGTAATAATTCCTCTTCAAACGTCTCGGAACGATCGCTATAAAATCGATTCCAATTCGCCATCGGCAATAAAGGGATTTTCTTGCCAAGTGATGCCTTTGGAAGGAAGCTCCTTTTTGGAACGATCCAGCGCCCCCGAATGTCAGTAATAAAAAGCTCTGAAGGTCTCCCATTTAATAAGTTCCTGACAACAAGCTGCTCAATATTTTCTAACTTGTCCAAGAGGAGATGGATCGTCTGCTTCCCCTGCTTTGTACAGTAAGTTTCGTCGAGAATTTCCCCTGTTTTCCATTCTAAAGTAGCAATGGCAACCTCTCCTGCTTGAATCTCAAGATCGATTTCAAGGGCGATTGGTGTCGACATGTAACGATTTCCAAGGAAATTAATCGCCTTTTTACCTAAGAAGTTACCCCGAAATTTCCGACGAAAGTAGAGGTTCCTACCAAGGTAAGTTTTCCGGTAAGCTTCTTCAAAAGAAAGGATTGGAATCTTAACTTCGTACGACCAAGGTTCGGCCGAGGTAACAATACCGATTCGATCGTCGAGCATATCAAGCTTTTCGCAGTAACCGGCTTTTGCCTCTTTCAGGTCAACTGGCGTTGGGAAATACCGCCCTAGACAATATTCGTTCGTGGCAAAGAACATAGGTAGTTCCACAGTTTCAGCAAAGAGGTCGCCTGGCTCATCAATAACATTCGTAGCAGACTATTTTGCCACAGATAGGGTTATTCTCAAACCTCAGTCTTTTCAGGAGGATTTTGCCCCTCTCCTTACAAAGCATGAACCCTAACGAAAAAAGGTCTCCCGATTGAGGAGACCTTTATGAGCAATATTCGAAAATCTTCTAGAAACACCACGTTACCTGGAAGAATCTAGTTTAGCTCATGAACAGAGGAAACGGTATTACGACTAGGCCCACTTACCGTTACATGAACTTTCCCTACAGCAGGATTTTGCAAAACGTACTCAAACTTTCCGCTAGCATCTGGGCTACCGACGAAATAGTCGCCACCTTCATTCCAGACACAGATCGTTAAATCTGCCCCCCCTGATTCGACTTCTGCAGTGACAACATACTTTCCATTCTGTTTGTTAACATCGGCCACCACACTAAGGTCTGTAACCTTGGAAGGACGCATGTCGAGGGTCGGGTCACCCAAAAGGTTCAGCTCGCACTGGCACCAATGGTAACCTGCATTTTTGAAGGCATCTTCAGTTAGATCTTTCTTTGCCAATGCAAAAGCTTCACCAGTAGTGATCCCCTGAGTAAGGCCATTGATCCAAAAACGGGTGTAGGTACGGGTCGTTCCATCTTGCGTTTTTCCATCACGTGGGTCACCACGACCGTGAAAAATTGGAACGCCAGGTCGTGAAGGGGCACAAACGACGACGGCTCCAGCATTTGGTGCTCGCAAGAGGGACTCAACAATACATGGGTCTCGCTTGGAATCATACTCTCCTGTAAAACAACTTACAGTTGTCATTACGAGGTAGGCATTCTCATTATTGAGCCCGTCGATCGTTTTTGCAGTAATCGATTCACGACCTTCTGCCTGCCAAAGGTGTAGCAAACCATGCCCATGAAGGTGCATCTTGCCACCTGTGTTTTTGTTAATTCGCTCAACCCAATTCGTAGGGGTAAGGTCGTAATCACCTTTTTTCTCTTTGTCCCACGGGGTCGATCCTGTCATAAAACGGTAGATTTTTCCTTCAGGCCATGAAGGGGAAAGATATTTTTCCCATAACATATCCGACTTGTAATCTGCCGAAGGAAAGGTACTGACATAAACGAAATCGGTTGCGAACTTATCCGTTGGATACTTCGATTCGTAGCTGATGACCTTTTGGGTAAAATCTTTGACCTGTTGTGGTGTTCGTACAGGAATACGTCCGATCGTCGCAGGGCCAGTGTAAGAAATTTCGTCTTTGTCTTTTGAGAATTCACCATAAACACCGTCGTTATTGGCATCCCAGCTTTTTTCCGAAATGTAATAAATATCAGTCGGAATATCTTTGTAGCCAAGGGACTGGTGAGGTGTGTCCCTATCGGGGACATGTCCGGCAGCACCTGGCTGGCTGTCACCACCTAGAATAACCCATTTAGTCTTATGGTTTTTAGTGTGGTCGGCAACGCAGGCTTTGATTTTTTGTTGGATATCTTTGCCTTCGTACCCCTTTTCGATCTCTTCGACCGTTACGATTTTGGTCGCTTTACCGACGAGAGTTTTCCAATGGGCAAATGGTTGCCAACTCTCGGCGAGCTCCTTAGAAGTAATCAACAACACGGCCGCCTCAGTCGATGCTTTGTTGTCACGACTTTTTTCGGTAACACTGTTCTCAGTGACGTCGCCATTAGCAGCATTGTGCCCTACCAATTCGTGAGCCTTCATCGGAGAAACAAAAAGCCCCGACAAAAGAAGACCCAACGAAACCCCTAACGCTAGAAAGGGTTGAGTTCCTTTTTCCATTCCTTGCTCCTTTTTAAAACAAAAAATTTAAAATTCAAAAAACGAACTTCATCATTAAACCATGTTTTTTCCTCAAAAGATATGACTTTCTTTCCTTTTTTAGGAATGTACACAATGAATCAACTGGGAATTTTTTGCTTGCACTGGCAGCAGTGCCGCCAACAGGAGCTAATGTTTTATACTAATATACAAGACTATTATGCCCTTTGGACGATTACGAACAAAGAAAAAGTGCTAGCACTGCTATTACTATTTGAGCCATCTTTTAGATATTTTAGGTCTTTTTTTGACTTCTTTTGAAGAACTTGAAAAATGCCCTTGATTGATAATTCGAAATACAATATTCTACTTCCTCACTTGTTAAGCGAGTTAGCAATCTAACACTTTATTTTGCAAACAAACTTAACAGTTGTTCTTTGGAAACAATATAATCTGGCCAGTGGCCACGCCTGCATAGGGGTAGACAATTTGTCTATTCTGCGGCCACTAGTGTGAGTTTAAACAAGGATGTTATAACAAGTCACTAGGAAAGCTACTGTTGTCTCACTTGTGAGGCTTTGCCAGTCGACGCTTTTGACAGGATGTCATGTTAGCGTCGCCGTCCAATCGCTCCCGGAAATTTATTTCATCCTCAGCCCCCCTGGGATTGAACTAGATCCGGGAGTTTTTTTATGGACACTTCTTTGCAAATTTGCAATCTTACTCGGTTGCTTTTCTCAATTTACCGGAGAAAAACATCCAATTTAGTAGCATCACTCGCTTAGGCTATTGGTGACAAAAAGAGACTATTCCTCCAACGAGCCCATTATCAAAAAGAAGAGTGCAGGACAGAAATGGAAGAGGCTACAAACGGACAACTCTCTAGGCTGCCGTTTCTTTAACAAACTGGGCACGGTAAACTGGCTCGCCATTTTTCCGAGTACGCCGCTCGAAATGGGTCCGGTAGTCAAGGTCGTGCTCAGCTGGCTTTTCAACAACATCAATAGGAGCCGACAACGTCGTCGACGCAGCCAATATTTCAAGAGCCGATTCATAATACTCTTGAACATCTGTCCAAAAATGCAACTTTCCGCCCGGAATCAAAACGCGTTGAATATCTTTTGCCGAGACCTCGTTGAGGACACGTCGCTTGCGATGACGATCCTTCCACCAAGGATCAGGGAAATAAATATGGACCGCCGTAAGGGAATGATCGAGCACATGGTCACGCATGTAACCCAATGCATCGCCTGAAAGGATATGGCCATTCTCTCGTTCTCGTCTAGCAAGTTGATAGGCTGAGTAACTGGCGTATTTGGCAGAGACCTCAATTCCTAAGAAATTATGTTCTGGTTTCTCGCCCGTGACACCAGCGAGGAAAAGCCCTTTTCCACACCCAATTTCTAATTCGATTGGTCTAGAAGTCTTAAAGAAAGTCTCTGGCGACGAACCTTCTTCCAACTCTTTAACAATGTGAAGATACGAATCGAATTCAACAGTAGGATTCAGTTTGGGAAGTGCTCGTCGGCCCATAAGTCTGTGCTGTCAATACGCCAAATAAAGAGAAGGGCTGGTCGCCGAAAGGGCTTTGATACAGAAACAAACGCCCCACGATATTGTTGTTACATTACCTGCAAATAGATTTGACTATCTACCACTATACTATCTTTAGATTTGTGCTCAAAACCTATCCGTTAAACTTCGAAGCCGCAACAGGCAAAGGGACCCCCTTAATGACTCCATCAACAACGATCTTTCCATCGACGATACCCTGAAAACGGCTACTTACAAGTCGCCTGGGCCTCCTTTTGTACATCTGGCACAAAATCAACAGACGACTGCCAGGATAGACAGGGCCTCGAAAACGGACTTCCTCAAGCCCACCAAGGCCAACCATGTTACCACCAAGAAGGTCATAACGAAGAGTCAAATAGCTACTTAGCTGCGCTGCCGCCTCAACCATAACAACACCGGGCATTAGGGGGGATCCCGGCATATGGCCACGAACCCAAAACTCATTTTCTGTCAGGTCTTTATAGCCGGCACAACTGTAGGTCTCAATATCGGCATAGACAATCGCGTCGAGTTGTTCCATCTCGAATCGTTGGAGATTCAGTTGCCGGATCTCATCGGGGCCAGCAATCGGGTTCTCCATGTCAATTTTATCAAGAGCAATAAGGGGTTCTTTAGAAGCCAAAACAAATTCCTCTACCGAAACACTTTTAAAAAGAAAAGCATAACAATTGAACAACGATAACCAATAATCTCAAGTAGAAGCCCACCTCAGAAAGCTTCTCAGAAGCGATAACCGCCTAAAGCCATCAATACCAAAATTGGGCAAATAATCATTAGGTTTTGATAACTTTTCGTTTTGCTTTACGGGCCTTAGCGTTGGCCGGTCGACTACCGTGATTTGCCTTCTTTAGTTTTCTACGTGGCTTGGTCATTCTTCTTCTCTCGGTTTTAAGTAAAATAGAAACTAACTAAAAGTGAATGTATAGTTGACAACAGGTGGGTGAGAAAGATAACTCACTTATGAGTCGGCCCTTGAAGAAAGAGCTCTTAAAAAACTCCCCACTCCCAATTTCCTCACTACTTGTCAAAATTTAAGGCTGAAATTGAAGGCTCAAGCATAGCAGAATTTTAGTTTCTGGAAAGGGCTAAAAGAGACCTTGGCTCTCTGAAGACGACTTCTCTCGGTGATTGTCTTCCGATTTAGACCGTTTTTTCGATCAATTTTTCCAGAATCTCGGTCGCAGCCCCCGAATCGATCGCTTCTGCCGCTAATTTTGCTCCATCTTCTAAAGACGTTGCCCTCTCAGCAAGCCAAATCGCCGCCGCTGCATTGACGACGACAATGTCTCTGGCCGGTCCCTTTTCACCAGACAAAACCTGACGAATAACGGCTGCACTCTCACGAGCAGACTCGACCTTGAGACTCTCTTTACTACTAGCCAAAATACCAAAGTCTTGAGGACTCCAAATCGTTTTCGAGAAGCTCTCACCTTCAAGAAGATAAACATCGGTCTCCGTTTCGATCGTCACCTCATCAAGGCCATCTTTTCCTCGGACAACGACAGCCCTCTCTGTCCCAAGAAGGTGGAGCGCCTTGGCGATTTTTTCATGAGCATCTTCATTTGCAACACCCAAAACTTGAAACGGCGCCGAGGCTGGATTGCACAGAGGGCCTAACATATTAAAAATTGTTGGAACACCGAGCGATCTACGAACCGGTCCAACGTGTCGCATCGACGGATGAAGTTGTGGTGCAAAACAAAAACAGATACCAACTTCTTCGAGGGACTTCCCAACCACTTCAAGGCTCGCCTCAATACCGACTCCAAGTTCGGCAAGGACATCAGCCGACCCCGATTTACTGGTAATACTCCGATTCCCATGTTTAGCGACCGGCACGCCAGCTCCCGCTGTCACCAAGGCAGCCGCCGTACTAATGTTAAATGTCCCCGAATGATCGCCTCCAGTACCACACGTATCGACTGCTCCAGCGATCGAATGTTGAATGGGAATCATATTGGCACGTAATACTTCGGCAGCACCGGCAAGCTCTTCAACCGTCTCCCCTTTCTCCCGCAGCGCAAGCAAAAACGACCCCATTTCAGTCTCGGATGCCACCCCTGACATCATTTGCCCAATGATTGCCCCCATTTCTGAACGTGAGAGATCAAGCCCACCTTTCAGCTTTTCAATACCCTTTGTTAACACGTACACCTCAGCCTGCTAAAAACAAAAACTTGACAAATGAAGAAAAATAGCTCATCCTAGACGGGCAGCTGGGGACTGCCTGCCCGTCTTTTCGAGAAACAGCCCTTACCAATATCCACCCTCTCCCCTATTTTAAACAAAACGGGAAACCGTTCCAGCTGCCTACAAGGCAAATTTTCGTAAAGATCAGTTCCCGACTACTTTATTCTCAAAGATCATACTAAAAAGCCAAGTACCAGATTTTGGCAAAAAGGATTTTCCCTTTAGAAAGGTTTTGTTATGGCGCGCAAAGTAATTATCGACTGCAATCCTGGAATCGATGAGGCTGTCGCCCTCTGCCTGGCACTTTTTGCCCCCGAACTTGATGTCGTTGGCATTACTGCTACGAGTGGAAACATACCTTCTGAACATGCCAGCCGAAACGTTCAGGCAATCCTCGAAGCTCTTGACCCTCCACGAATCCCACGGATCGGTGTTGCCGGCGCAGCCCAAAATGACTCGGGCTTTCGAAATTTTCGTTTTCAAGGTATGGATGGCCTGGGAAACTCGAACCTTCCTGTTTCCGAGCTCCATCGACAACACCCTTCTGAAAAAATTATCTGTGATGAAGTCCACAACGCCCCCGACGAGGTAATGATTCTTACCCTTGGTCCTTTAACAAATATTGCACGCGCCTTTCAACTCGACCCTGAACTTTCTATGGCGATTCATTCACTCTATATTACTGGTGGCTCGGTTAACCTCGGCGGGAATATCACAGCATGCTCCGAGTTCAATATCTTCTGCGACCCCGATGCTGCCCACCAAATCTTCCGTATTCCTCTGACCAAGTATTTACTTCCTCTTGACGTCACTGAGAGCCTTACCTTTGATTACAGTTTTTTAACCGACCTCCCCAAAGAGGGCTCCTCGGTCGGCTCTTTGCTGCATAAAATCCTCCCATACCTCTACAAAACTTTCCGTCAAGAATTAGGCCAGGAATCTGTTTATCTCAATGCAACGATTGCCACAATGGCCCTTTTAGAACCCGAGCTTTTCACAACAAAAGAGATGGTCGCTGAAGTCGAAACGGCCGGTGAAATCACACAGGGGGCGACTATTTTTGACCGTAGACATAACCGAATATCCCTACCGAATATTGAAGTCGCAACAGAGGTAAAAGCAGAAAAAATTATCGAGTCGATCCATAACCGCCTCGTCGAAGCGACCAAACATGTTACTGGCTAGTTTTGTGCAAATCAACCGTTTATCAACTCAATAGAAAAAGCTCTTGTCCTCAAACATGGACAAGAGCTTTTTCTATGGTACTTTGCTTTCTTTACTCATACCGTCTCTGCATTCACAGAAGAAACGGTTACCGTTGCTCATAAGCCTTACGGCTTTGAACACTAAGAATCAGCCGAAGTGGCTGGCCATCGCGATAAACGCCAAGCTCGACTTTTTGACCAATCTTTGCGGCACTAACAAGATTAACAAGGTGGCTGTCATCTTCGACTTGTCGTTCTTCAAACTGAACAACGACATCACCGACGCGAACCCCAGCTTTTTCGGCAGGAGATTCAGGAGTGACCCCTGAAACACGGGCACCCTTGAAATGGGGTAAACCCATCCGGGTTGCAACCTCTGGAGTAAACTTAGAATCTAACTGCACACCGAGAAAAGCCCGTTCAACATGGCCCTTCTCAATAAGTTGTCCAGCGACAGACATCGCCATATTTATAGGGATAGTAAAACCAATTCCTTCACTTCCACCCGAGTTACTCGCAATGGCAGTGTTGATTCCTATAAGCTCTCCTTTAAGGTTAAGCAATGGGCCACCACTATTGCCAGGATTAATCGCGGCGTCGGTTTGCATAAAATCTTGATACTGTACGTTTGCCGTTCCAAGTTTGAGATCGCGCCGACCTTTGGCACTGATAATTCCATAAGTGACACTGTGGCTTAGGCCAAAAGGGCTACCGACAGCGAGGACAAAATCACCAATTTCCATCTCGTTGCTATCGCCGATAACCGCAGGGGTCAGAGTTGTGTCACTAACTTCCATCACTGCAATATCAGTCCCTTCATCGGTCCACACTTTTTTAGGATAAGCGACTTTTCCACTTGCTAAACGGAGCTTGATATTTCCAATAGCGGCACTATGAATAACATGTCGATTTGTAATAACGTAGAACTTTTCGTTCCAACTTACAATAACCCCTGAGCCAGTCTCTTCAACAGGCTTATTGGTCCCGTAGCGACCTGTCTTTCCCTTTTTGACAGCCTCAATATGTATGACCGAAGGTTTTACAAAACGGACTACCTTTTTGAGCAGGTTACCTTGTCGCTCAAGATAAGCGGCCTCTTCCAAAATTTCGGAATGTAGATTCGAACGAGCTGAAAGGGTCGTCCTGGTATTTTCAGATAATCCTCGATCGGAAAGAAGGTGGCTCGCCTCATGAAGTGTAACTTTTTGGAGTTGTTGTTTCTCCTGAGCCCATGTTTCAGTTTTAGGAGGAAAAACAAAACAGATTCCAAGTAGAAGTATTGTACTACTCAAAGTCGAAAGGCTCGACTTTTGTCGTGTTAAGTCCATCGGTACTGGGGTTCCTACTGTGGTTCGCAAGGTGTGGCTCATGGTTGTCTGGTATATGTCAGTCTTGGAAAATCCTTCGTAAGTGACCTCTATAGCCCTTACCGGCTGGTTTTCTTATCTCCTCTAAGAAAACGCCTTAACACCACCAATCCATGGCACCCTTTAGAAACAACAGCCAAGGCAGCTGCCCCTTCGGAAAATTCCACCCATCTATGAGTGAACCTGTTGGCCTCGTAAACTTCGAGACCCGTAACGACTCTCTCCCCTAGCGGGTACCGGCCATTCGATCACCGTCTAATGGTAAGTCAAAAAGGTGAGACCAGTCCGATCGGTTCCCAACATTAGCCCCCGCCTGCTCGACGATTCCTTGACATTTTATACAAAAAATGGCATAGGGAAGAGCCTGCAAACGGGTCATTGGTATATTTGCATTACAACCTTCACATGAACCATAGCGCCCCGTACGAATCTGTTCTAATGCGTTGTCGATTTGAATAAGCTCCTGGCTCTCCGCCTCGGCAAGCTTGGAGCTGATCGCCTCAGTACTAATGCCATGGGCGTTGTCTGCAAAATCTCCACCCCTATCCGAATGCGTAAGCGCATTAAGATCTTCTGAGAGTACTTTGAGAATTTTTTCTCGCCTCTTTCGTAATACGCCCTGCATTTTGGCGATCGCTTCTTTTCGTCCCATGGTAGTCGTCTCTTTCGATGTAATAGATGAAATTGTCAGAGCCGGAGCCGAAACGAATCCTTAAACTGTGGCAATTATAGCCATGCTGCCGCTAACACAAACTATAGTACGTAATTCGCCCCAAAATAGTGGTTATTTTATTAGCTTTTTGAAGAAATCCTCATGCCGACACTGGTATTTACCCTAAACCCTTTTATGAAATAGGCTTAGAGATTTTACTGCCACGAATTTATGCCGTTGTTTTGGTGTTGTAAAAAGAAAACAAGAGGACATTTTGCCTCATAATTTTGAAAACGCTCCTCTTTTCCCCTATTACCAGAGAAATTTCCCTCACCCTCCCCCCTGTTGCAGAAAAATCCCCTACAAGCAATTGGGGAAATTTAGAAAACTAGGCAATTTTGTCCATTTTCCTACGAAACTCTTTGACCGCACCCTAAATGTAAGCTAATTCATGGGGTATTACTCTATTCGTAGCGAGCCTACTGCCAAACGCTGCGTTGTCTCATTATCTTATCTACCCCAATGATTTGCCCCAAATAATTTCACTGAGAAAGAGACACTATGATTTGGCCCACGACAAATCACCCAAAATCAAAATCACTCCTCCAGCAACCAGTCGGTTCGTTGGTCCTCAAGGTCATCGGTTCCGAACACCATGGGCGAGAAATCCATATCCGTCCCGCCAAGTGCCTTCTAGGAAAAGCGGATTCGTGCAATCTCCGCCTCGTCGATCGACAAATAGCCCCCCTTCACGCCGTTTTACTACGTAGCCAAGCCCAGACAGTTATTAAAGCTTTCTCCTGCGAAAGCTGGCTTAACGGAAGCCCATTCTCCGAAGCGGTCCTCCAGGAAGGTGACATCCTTACTCTTGGATCAATCAATCTTGCAGTGACACACCTCTTGTTGCAACCTTATCAGAGAGAATTATGGGAAGAAGCACCACATGCCCATTCAGAAACGGCTGCGCCAAAGGGTATTTCTCGGACACCCCGAAACGAACCTACCTCAAAAATGGAAGGCCATGAAGAGATCCTCTTCTATCAAGAAGAAATAAAAGAGTTGCAATCAAAAGGCAAGCTTCAAGAGGAACAAGTTTGGGAGCTTCAAGAAACAAACCAGTATCTTAAAAAACAGTGGCGAGACGAGGCACTGTATTACCAGCTTCAAACACAAAAGCTTGAGGACGCCCGCCAAGCAGCCGAGCTTGAAACAGAAAAACTGGCCGAAAAAATCAGAGAGTCTAATGAAAACATGAAAGCTCTCACGCAAGAGAATAAGATCGAACGGGACAATCACCAAGCCCAACTCGACCGGCTTCACGACGAATTATTGGCCAAGGTCGCTTCACATGAGTGTGAAATCCGTAAAGTCCAGGATCAACTGCAATTGCTCCATGAAGAGACTGCCAGCCATCACGAGAGTCCGGCGGATACAAAGGACACCCCAGAACTAGAGGCCAAGATAAAGGCCGCTGAAGATCACTTTGATAAACTCTCTCAAGAGCGAGAAAAGGCTTGGCTTGCTAAGGAATCACTCTGGCAAGAAAAGGAGAGTGGTTGGCACCAGAAAGAGGTAAACTTCAAAGAGCAAAATGACCATTTGTCACTGCAGTTACAATTTGCCGAGGAGACGATCGACGACCTCAACAAAGAGGTCGAAGCCTTCTACAAAGACACAGTAACTGTTGACAATCTCCAGGAGCAGCTTGATACTCTCTCCCATGAGAACCAAATTTTAACCAGACAAAACAAAGAGTTAAAGGAACAACAAAGCTCCTGGCAACAAAAAGAACAACCCCTTCTTCGTGAATCAGAAGAGTCCCGGGAAGCCCCTCTGGCTGGCTCTCCGCAACCGTCTCAGCCGAGTGAAGCCGTCGTTGAAGAAGAAGGACCAGCCTTCTCCTCGGAACCATCTCACCAGGAAGAGTCTCCTCCAAAAGAAGGGGAGCTCTTTCAAGAAGAGCCTACAAATACCCTCGCCGAACAAGAAACCACAGATCAAGAGAAGGGAAAAGAACTTGATTCCCTTTTGAACTCACTTTATCAAAAAGTTGAAAGTAATGACCGTCGCGAGAATACAACGACCTTGCCCGATGAACCCAACGAAGACAACAGTTCAGCGCCTGAGCTCTGCTCCGAAACTAAAATTGATGGCTCAGCATTCCTTGTCGAAGACTTTTCTTCCGCAGAGCCTTTTTCTGAATTAGAGAACCTCTCCTCCGAGGAGATAGAGAGCCCGGAAGTCATCGACGGGGTAAAAACGGAAGAGCCAAAAGATGCATCTATCGAAGATTATATGAGTCAACTTCTAGCCCGTGTCCGTTCTGGGAATGAGGAGGCCGACCAACAGGAGAGTGCTCACTCGAAGCAGACATCCGCTATTCGAGCCGCTGAAAAAGATATGCGAAGCGCTCTCAAAGATGAATCGCCAGAACCAGCCAAACCAAAGAAATTCAAAGAAGGTGAATTCAAACCTCAGTCGAGTGCTCCTGAGGAAACGTCCAACCTTGCTGCCATGCGAGATCTGGCAAACTCCTCAAGCAGAACAGCAATTGATGTCCATAACCGACGTAGTTGGCAAAACCGCTCGTTTCAGAAATATCTTGTTGCCATTGTTGGGCTCATTTCAACAGTAGCCCTGCTCTACTGGCATTCTCAATTTGGCCTTCTTTCTCTTATCGCCGCTGCCACAGCGGCAGCAATTACTCTCTACTGGGGACTCTCGGCAAGAAACCTTGCCAAAAAATCGTCACTACAAAATGACCTTAACGAAAACCTCCCGAGTAACCTTCAAGATGAATTCGGGAAAGAAGAAGAGACCGAAGAAGACCAGCCAGTCCTCTACCTCGCCTCGGACGAAAGTGTTGAAGAAACGAAAAGTTCCGACCCAATGAATGGTTCGAATTCAGAAGAAAATTAATCCTCCAAATATCTTTAGTCATCTTTCTGTCAGTAATGTAAAAGGGGAAGCAAATGGTAATACCATTTGCTTCCCCTTTTTAATCGTGTTGTTCGGCCAAGGTAACCTCTATTGGCCAGCCTACGGTACTTCTCTCATCTCTTTGTCCTACCCTAGGCCATACATTAACAAACACTGAACTTAATTTGGGGCTTTGGAAACCTCATTTCTAGGACTCTTCATTAGATTCGGTATACTCTTGAGAAAAATCGACCGTTACTGTCGTAGAAATTCCACCACGTGGTGTAAAGTGAGCCTCAATCTCAACCCACCGTGGTTCAACCTTCTCAACAAAGTCATCCAAAATCATATTCGTAAGATTTTCGTAGAAAACACCTTCATTGCGAAACTGTTGAAGATAAAATTTAAGACTTTTTAGCTCAATACACTTTTCATTCGGGATGTAGCAAAAAGTCAATGTTCCAAAATCGGGATGGCCCGTTTTAGGACAGACCGAGGTAAACTCAGGACAGACGATTTCAATTTCATAATCCCGCTCTTGATTTTGATTTTCAAAGGTTTCGAGCCGATCGATAAATTTAGTTGGCATGTCATCTTCTCCAAAGTAGGTTAAACTATTAAGCCTATTATGTTCCCTTGTTCAAAAATTTGAATAGGGGGATATTTTATTTTCTTCAGGTAGCAACCTGGGTTTACTCATTTCTCCAGTTTTGGATTCAGTTTTCGTGAAAATTTGTGAAATCTATAGTTCCAGGCAAGGAGAGGGGCGCCTTACGGGGATCGAGAGTACTTTTATACGTACCTCGGGCTGTAACCTCCGTTGTTGGTTTTGCGACACGCCGTATGCCTCATGGCAACCAGAAGGTGACGACCTGTCTGTTGATCAAATTCTAGATACGGTAGATAAGAAGGCTCCAGATCATATTGTAATTACAGGTGGAGAACCGATGCTCTTTGCCGAGATGATCCCTTTATGCCATGAACTTCGGTTACGAGGAAAACATATTACAATCGAAACAGCTGGGACGCTCTATCTTCCCCTTGCGTGCGACCTGATGTCAATTAGCCCAAAGCTCGCCTCTTCAGCCCCTTCGGTGACCGAATATCCGAAATGGAATTCTCGCCACCATCGAAACCGCCATGTCCCGAAAGTAATCCACCAGCTTATCAATCAATACCGTTACCAGCTAAAATTTGTCGTTGATCAAAAAAGCGACTGCCTCGAAATCGAACACTACCTCGAAGAATTCCCCGATATTCAGGAGAAAAATATCTGGCTAATGCCCCAGGGACGAACGGCCCAAGAGCTCGAAGCTCGAGAAAAATGGCTCAAAGATTATTGCCTGCAACAAGGATTCCACTACTGCCCCCGAAAACATATCCAGTGGTATGGCACCGTTCGAGGAACCTGACTTCTAAGGCAGCGGCCCAGACGAAAAAATTATGAACTCGCGTTGCTACTCTTACCAGAGATTGTTTTCGATTTTGCCAAACGAGCCTCTGCTAGCAATGTTTCGATATTGCCAGTAGCGACCTCCAACGAACGGGCCGCCATTTTAAAATTTGTGTGGCCTGAAATTTCAGGCTGAATCTCTAGATAAAGTTCGGTCGTCTTTCGAAGTTTTGACCATTTCTTTTTCATCTGGCGGAGATAAGTCTTGTCGTCATTGGTTGCCAACGCAGGGCCGACCGCAAGGCAAACATCGTAGAGATCTCGTGAGACAGATCGTAGCTCCTCATCTTCTTCGGCCTCTTCTGAATGTTTTAAAAACGTTCTAACCATCCAAACATGGGCAAGCTGATTGTCGAGTGCCTCGACGATCTTTCTCTCTTGAGAGAGTATGGGCGCAGCTGGATCCCTGTCACCATTCATTGTCTGTTATCCTTGAGTAGAACCGGCTGTTTCAGATTTTTGGTCAGGGAGACCATGGTGGTCACCACCTTCTGATAATAAAGACGTCTGAGGTGATCCGTTTTTGGAAGAAGCCTCTTTGGGACCTTGAGGGCCGACCTTGGGGGTCTTTTTCGGCGCTTCAAGAATCGCAGTGATTGCCCCAACGATTACAAGACATATCCCTAAGTAGAAGGTCCACCGAATATCTCCCCATTGCTTATTCACCGAAATTGAAATAAACGTGTTCACAATCGGTGCCATTCCAAAGACCATTGGCATGACCAAAATCGGTTTGCCCCCTTGCGACATCGCATAGACGATCCCAATGGCCCCCAAGGCACCAATACCCCCAGCCAATAGCCCCCATGCAATCCCTCCTGTGGTCCAGCCTGTCGTTAACTTTCCATCAAAATGCAAAATTAACATCGGCACCAAAATAGCGACAAAAAAGTAGGCGACACCGACACAGATGATCGCTTTCCATTTATCTTGGAAACCGTCTTGGCTATGATGAAGCAATGTTCCGTAACTACCCCAACATAAAAAAGTAAGGGCAACTCCCATCAAAACATAGACATTCATCGGGTATATCTCCGGTTGTTGTGATAATTAGAATAAAAGGAGGGCAAAGTCTGGCAGGCCACATGGCAAGAGAGTCCATTATACACAAAAGAGGGCCCAATGTCAGGAACTAATCAAGGCACCCCCTTTTTCTGGATAACGATCTGTGATTCGTGCAACACGTTACTCATTTCGTAAAGCATCTAACAATGGAACCCGGGTTACCTTTTTCAGCCCAAAGTAACTGGCAGCAAGGCCACAAAAACCGATTGCAGCGAACATCACAAAAAGGCCAAATGTTGGGAAATGGGCATCACCAAATATCATATGTGGAACGGCCGTTACCATAGCGCAGCCCAACCCGATAACAAGCCCTCCAAACAATAAAAAGATCGTCTCCCAGAATAGCAATTTCTGTAACTGTCCCGAAAAGAGGCCAACGGCTCGCAAAAGGCCAAACTCACTCTTTCGTTCGTGAAGGTTCCTCATTTGTACAACGGCCAAGCCCAACGTTCCTAACAACAGACCCAAACCACCCAAGCTTTGAAAAGTACTGAGATAAGTATTCTGAACCGCCATGAGTTCTCGTAACACTGTTTCTGTCGAAGATGTTTGAAACCCATAGTCGGAAAAATATTCTTCGAACTCGTGTTGTACCAAAGCCTCCTGTCCTTTCTCGGTCGAAAGTAAAAAATAACGATAGCCACTGATCTCTGGAAACTCTCGTTGAAAATCTCTCTCGGAAATTAGCAGGCTCCCCTGAAGGACGGTATTGGAAAGAAGGCCAACAACACGAAAGGTCACTTCTTTCCCCTCATACTCTCTTGTAAATGTCTCGCCAATTCCTTGAAAAAGCGAGAGACTAAACATCGCCGTATTTTTGTCTAGAATAACCGGAATCCCCTCTTCGGCACTCTCCTGGTGTAACGTTCGCCAGTGGTTGGCCAACTCCTCCTCGGTCATTGCCGATGAGGCCGCAAAAGCAAAATTTTCGACCAATTCATTGTCAAATGAATCGATAAAAGTCTCGGTCACACCGAGAACCCGTGTACTTTTTGTCTTATAAAGATTCCGGCAACTTGAGTCGGTCGCCCCTTTTACCCGAAAAGAAAAACACTCGGTATCGGCAAATTGTTTTGCCCTTTCTCCACCAAATAATTTCTCGCGAGTATCTCGATCATTGAGATTTTCAAAAATCAGCTGATCGCTTTCACCAATAAGTGTAAAGCCACCCGTCCCCTCCGCCGACGGCTTTAAACGAAAAGCCCCGATAGCAATAATTAAAAAGGCGGCACTCGCAATAAGGCCGACCGAAAGAAGACTTCTGGTTGGATTCCGCTGAACATTATAAAAAGCGAGTCGTCTGATCGTTAGCACAAACGAATCGACTGGACGTAACCTTCGTCCACCCCATTTGAGCCAAACAGAAAAAAGATATAAAAAGAGTGCCAGAAAAGTCGCCCCTCCCCCAAAAAAGAGACCAGCCTGTAGTTCACCTCGAAAATTTAGCGCCGCAATCGAGCAACTACAACCGACAATCCCAAGGATTCCGGACCATAAAACCGTTGTGTTGGTACCCCGCCCCCTTTTCTTCAAAATAAGACTTTCAAACCCTTTGCCCCATAAAAGGGGCCCAATATTTGCCCTCTCACCCTTTCGGACTGAAAAATAAATGGTGCCTACCGAAATGAATAGACTAACCCCAAAGCCCAGAAACAAACTCGTTGCCGTTACATGCAACGTTAAAAATGGGGTTGAAATTGCCTCAACCCAAAGAGTGGTTAACCCTGTAAGCATCAACCAGCCGTACCCAATCCCTAACAACAATCCTAAGGCGGCACCGAGGCTACTAATACCTAACCCCTCGACCAAATAGAGGCTGACCATTTTGCCACGTTGCCAACCGAACGTTTTGAGGATACCGATCTCTTTTTGACGCTCTTCTAAACCGAGCTGAAAGAGTAATGACGTTAAAAAGAGAGATGCAACGACCAAAAAGGAACTAAACCCAATGAAGAGAAAATTAAAATCGGTCGTCCCACGGGCGGCCAGAAGACGGCTTGCACGAATAGGATGCCAGGAAAAGCCAAGGTCGTCGTAAAATGGCTCAAAAGTCGTTTCCAACCTCTGAACTAAATAATCACGATTGATGTCGCCCTCTGCTTGCTCCTTGCCATCGAAACGACTTTCCTCGCTATTTCTCTCTCTCACGGTAAAACGGAAAGTCGTTGTTCTTCCAAATCGACTTCCCCAGAGCTTTTGAGCCAAATCGAGCGAAACAAAAGCTTTGGGTGTCGTCCGATGATTGTCCCAATAGGTCTCATCGCTTGGCAATATAGCCGATTGATCAAAAGGAAAAGGAGGATTCCATGTACTAATCGTCGCCTGGTCGGTAATCCCTTTAACAACGGGTGTAAAGTGGGGATCGTTTGCTGTCGTTGGCCTTGCCTCGAAGAGGGCCGGGCGGAGCCGGCGAATCGGCCGCCTGGGTTCGGTTAAAGCGACGATCGCCTTAACCCGCAGCTCGATCTTGTCTTCAACCGCCTGACCATAAGTGGTTTCGGGCAAAAAATAGGAAAAGTGAACACGATCACCGACAACGGCACCCAGCTCGTTTGCTGCCCAGCTATTGAGGACAACCTCGTCATTAGCAAGGTCTGAAATCAGCTCACCAGTCGAATCGCGTAATTGATGAAAATGAGACCGTGTAAAATCGATGCCAGTAACGGTCGAATAAGGGATACTCCGCCCACGGTTTTCGTCGCCAGTGATTCCCCTCTTTTCTGCCCCTTGTTCCTGTTTAGAGTCTCTATCTGTGGTAATCTTCTCTATTTTATTTACCAAATAAGTCGCCACCGAAAATGGGGAGGCAATCGGTTGATTCTCATCTGTGGCGGCTATATTTAGAGCATCCTCGACCGATTCTGGAAAAACCATTGATTCAGTACTAAGTTGCTGATAATGGTAAATCGTCTGTGCTGATGGAACACTTTTTTCGACTTCTTGTCGGCTATCCTCAAAATCAAGTCGATGTTCTGTCAATTTCATCCCAAGATCGGCGAGGTTTAGCCTAAGTTTTGGTACTTCGGTTAAGTCAGCCCCATCTTTGAAAGTGACGAATAAGGTATTGATTTTATCTTCTCGGTCAATTGCCTCTTGTAAGCTAGTCAGGGAAACATACCCGTTAACCGGTTCTTGTTGTGTTGGTGAAAGACTAAAGCGACCAATATCTTTTGCTGGTAAAATCGCCGAGACAGTAAGCCCTTGCATAACATAAGTATCAATCTCTTTTGCCCCAAGCAGACTATCTCCTGCGACCGAGCTAGAAAACGAAATATGGACACTGACCTTCTGGCCTACTGTTACGCCCAATTTTTCAGCTAACGGACGATTGAGAACGATCCTTTCTTGTTCTAAATTTTCTGTCTTCTCAAGCAACCCCCCTTCGGGAAAGAACCCTTTCTTTTCCAACTGGTTTTGAGCACTTTTCCAAAAACTGGATCCAACCCCAAAAAGGGTTACTCCACGCTCACTTCTTTTCTCCTTTGAGGCAGAGGACTCTTGATTCAACAGATCTTTGTCCGCAACCATAACCGTTACCCGTGGTAAAAGAATTACCGGCTCTACTTCTGCAACAAGGTGGCTATTTTCCTCACGAGTAGTAACTTCATCAGCAACCTCTTCCCTAAAAAAGTGAGATCCTAAAAAGAGTGTATCGACCTCGCCAAGGCCATCAAGAGCAAGCTCTCGGAGACTTCCACGTACCGAATCACCGACCAGAAGGGCACCCGTTAAAACTGCTGTCGTTACCATAACGGCTAAAACGACCCCGAAATACAAGCGGCGATAGTAATAAAAATTGTTGAGAACAAGTCGCCAAAAATTCATAACACTACTTTCTGTTGGCCACCTTTAAAACGACACAAATAATAAAACACATCGCAAACGTTTATGGCGTCCCCCTAAACCGATGTAGCTTGCTTTGTTAGTTGCCCTTCATCAAGGCGATAAACGGCATCGAGCTCTTTCGCTAAAGAGAGGTTATGAGTAACAACGACTAGTATTGCCTTTTCCTCCTTTTGAAGACTTAAAAGGAGCTCACCAACCATACTCGCATTTTTAGGATCAAGGTTTCCTGTCGGTTCATCAGCAAGTAACAATTTTGGCGATCGAATTAGCGCTCTAGCCACAGCGACCCTTTCACGTTCTCCTCCTGATAGCTCTGCCGGACGGTGGGCCAGGCGATCGCCAAGACCGACTCGATCGAGTAATGTTTTTGCCCGATCGGTCGACGAGCTAGCATTTTTTTCTGTCGCCAATAACGGGACAAGGACATTTTCCAAAACATTTAGCTGCGGCAAAAGATGGTGTTCCTGAAAGATAAAACCGATCTCACGACCACGAAAATCGCCCTTTTCTCGCTCGCTCAAGGAATAGATATCTACCGAATCCAGTAAAACCTCGCCCGAAGTCGGTTCATCTAGGCCACCAAGAAGATGTAGCAATGTACTTTTCCCTGAACCACTCGGCCCGACAATTGCGCAGTTTTCTCCCGACGAGAGCCTCAAGTTCGCCCCTTTTAGGATCGAAAGTTCACCAGCCGGTAAAGGATAACTTTTACAAAGATCAGTCGCTGAAAGAGAGGTTGTCATTACACAACAATTCGTTAAAGAGAAAAAAATTGTTTTGGCTCGCCAAATTCATGGCAGCTGTCGACGTTCGCCTATTATATCAATCAATTTTCCAGAACCAAGAACTCTCAACGGAGAGCTACGAAGGAGACGAGGATCGGTTCTGCTGATAAGCAATCAATGCCATCGTCGCTAACCCGTAAAAAGAATACTCGACATCTTCTGTTGTATCCCAGTGTGCTGCAATAAATCCACCTGTAGGCTGAGCAAGGTCGCTGAGAAATCCTTCTAACCGATCGACCTCAAGCTCATGCCATGCGTCGACCCGTGCAAGGGTCAAAGCCCCTGTAAACGTACTTAACAAGTCAGCGATTGGAATTCTTGTATTGGCACGAAGCCCCCCCTCGTCCGTCTCCATTTCTAACAAAAACTGCGCCGTGTTTGTTTTGATCGGCCCCGTAAGAGAAAAGAGCATCTCATAGACCGCTATTGCCGCCGCAGTTGGATTCGTCCCTGCACGGGTACTGACACGAATTTCCCGATAGCCTCCTGAGGGATCTTCTTGAGCCTCTAAAAATTTTAAAATCGACGGAGGGTTTTGAACGGGTTGATTCAATAATTCAAGACAAAGCAAAACTAAAAACGTGTGGTAAGTACTCCCTGCCGATCCGACGGTCGCCTTGGCGTACCCGCCATCTGGCCGTTTTAAATTCTCTAGCCAGGTGGCAATCGCTGTTTGCCACCCTTTTTTTGCCCCTGAAAAGACATCAATCCCTGAAGAGGCCTCCAATAAAAAACCGCTATAAATCAACGAAAAAAAGTCGACCACATGTGTCTGTTTGCCCAAAGAACTTCGTAAATAGTAGGCGGTCTTTTCAGCAACTTCACCCTCTAGTTCTCCCAAAATGGCGAGGGCTCGTAGAGCAAATGAGGTGTAATAGAGATCGCCCTTCCCTTCCCGATCGACAAAGGCTCCATCTTGATTTTGCCGCGAAAGGAAAAAATCTGTCTGAACCTTTCGAAACGATAACGGAACCGCTTCGATACCAGTTGCAAGCTCAATCGTAAGTTGGGCAAGATAACCAGACATCGTTTACCAATAAATATTTCAATATGACCTGCCACCATGGCAATGGTAAACATCGTCAAACATAAAGAATAAGAGGATCAGTTCCCTAAAAGCTTCTCTCTAAACTCTTTTGGAATCGTTATTTTTTGTGGCCGCTTGCCGGGGAGAATCCGACAACAAACAGCAGTAAGCTCGCCCGTCGCTAACAGGGGCCGTTCTTCTGCTCCACCCTTCTGCTCTTTCTGATCTGCCTTACGATCCCCCTCATTCTCTGCAAAAAACTGGAACTGGTAGGTAATACTTGTCCGGCCGATGTTTTTAATAGAAATCTCAATAACCAATATCTCTTCAAACTTTGCCGCTCTTTGATAATCGCATTTTGCGGCAACGCGTGGCCAACTGATTTTAGCCCCTTCTTGACTTTCGTCGCTATCTCTATCTGGAAGAACAACACTCAGGCCTCGGCTACGTAAAAACTCATGTTCGACCTCTTCCATATAAGTAAAAAAGGTCGAAAAATGCATAATTCCAGCTGCGTCGGTATCACGAAACTCAACCCGTCGTTTTACCAGGTAGTCGACTGAGGTATCAGACACGATAATGGCTTTGTATTCTAGACCAATTGGAGTAAAGGCAATAACTAGCGATTGCCCCTTTTTCTTACGTTTATTGGAACATAATCGACCGGAAAAACAACCAGCCTTTTTCGAAAAGGTCACCTAACTCGTCTCGGTATTACTCTAAAAAATAGAGCAGTCAGAACCAACATGGGAAGGAGATCAAGTGATAAAGCGACAAAAAAACCTGCTCTAAGAGCAGGTTTTTATTTTTGTATTTAGTTGGTTTCAGGAGATGCGGCCGAACACTTTATAAAAGGGTGACCGTTTAACCGTTCCTAAAAATGGCGATCTGCAACCGAGCTTTTTAGCAGATGATGGCCAGAAAAATCACCGAAAAGGGATTCCAAGCCCTTTATTAACTATTCATTCTTAACTATTCACCAACGTATGGCAGAAGGGCCATAAATCGGGCCCGCTTGATCGCTGATGAAACGGCATGTTGACTAATAGCACCACAACCAGTTTTACGACGACCGACAATCTTGCCATGTCGATTAACCAATTTTTTGAGGAGATCGATATCTTTGTAATCGACATACATAGGACGTGGACGCTCACCATCAATGAAGATAGGATCGTGTTTTGCACGTCGGACTTTGGCCTTAGCTCTTTTTCGAAAACGGGTGTTTCGTTGACTTGGTTTTCTCATACTTGACTGTCTCAGCGAATATCTTTTTTACTAAATTAGAGAACTTCGTTCTAAATTGCCATTAAAGGGATCAAAAAACCAACTTTCCCTGAAGGGCAAACGACAAATTCTAGCAGAACTTTGCCCCCCGACAAGAAGTTTTTCTCTCTCTTGGTAAAGAAATTCACCAATAACCTTATCCCTTGGGGAAAAACTTGTCTAAAGTCTCCTTTGAAGGGGGGCGGGTAACTAACGAAACGGCGACCATCAAAACGATCGAAGTTGCAATCATTGCCACAACAGGCATAACACCCCAACCCGGAGCCAGTTCAACTTCATAATGAGGATTGTTCCCAAAATCAGACTGGTAGAAAAGGTAGCACCAGCTGGTAATTGCCCCCAGTACGGCCGCATAGGCACCCATTTTTGTCAATTTACGCCAATACAGGGCAGCAAAGACAAGGGGGAAAAGGGCCGAAAAACCACTAAAACACCATACCCCCATTTGAAAGACACGCCTCGGCTCTGCCAATGAAAAGAGGTAGGTTATTATAACAATACCAATGATAAAGCTACGAGTTAACCAAAGCTTTTGCTTATCAGAGATTTTTCGTCCACCAAAGTAATGAACAACGATATCATTGGTGAAGATCGTTCCAATGCATAAAAACTGGCTATCGAGGGACGACATGATCGCCGCGAGAATTCCAGCGGTTAAAAAACCACCGAGGACAGGGGTTGTCATGTCTTTAACCAACTTTGCCAAAACGACGTTCGGTGGGAACTGTGGTGGAATGACGGGGCGACCATCAATAACCGCGCTCGTCGCCCAAACACCAATTAAGACACAAGGAACCCAAACGATCATAATAAAGATCGGATGGGCAACGACCACAAGTTTGAAGTTACCGCCACGCCTCGCCGTAAGCCAGTGTTGGAAAAGGTGAGGGAACATTCCCACCGAAAGGGGAATGAAAAAGTAGGTCAAAAATTTCAACTGCGAAATCGGATGTGGTTTTTCTGGTGCCCAATTTCCTGCTTTGTATATTCCCACCGCCTGCTTTCGAGACCATTTCTTCCCTTTGGCCGGGTCGTTTTCATCTAATAACGCATCTGGATGGCCAATTCTGTCGGCAAAAATTTTCAACGATTTTTCCGTTTCAATACCCGGGATTCTAGGATAAGCCCCTAGTGGTAACGGCGTTCCCTCTCCATCAACAAGGGGATCTTTCGCAGGATCAAAGGCCCGGTCATCTTGTACGAAAAGAGCGATTCTTTTTTCTTCGTCAGTAAGGTCAATGAGGCCATTTTCTGCCGCATAACCAGCAGCGACGACCATCTCGTAATTTGGAACCGTTTTCTTTGGAAAATTCTCTTGAGCTTTTTTGACTGCCTCGGCCTGTTCTGGTGTGAATACCAGACCCTTGTTTTTAACAGCCCAGTTGTAATGGGCAAGAGTCTCCCATTTTTTGTAGAGATCTTTATATTTATTGGCATCTTTTTCGTCAGTCGTCCTTTTGAGACGAGAGGGATTTTTTTCGAGAACTTGTTCACTTGCCGCACGAAGGTTGTCGAAAAAACCGGACGAATCTGGATTTGCTGCCTCACCAATTTTATTCGCGATAAAAACAAAAGTGACAACCCCCAAGACCATAAAGACCATCGTTTGAAAAGCGTTTGCCCACGCAGTCCCACGCATACCGCCGTAGAAGACATAAAGTAAAACGACTCCACAAACGACCAAAGACCCAAGCCAGGTCGGCACACCGTAATCTGAAGTGGCAAACCACGTTGTAAATGCCCCTTCGGTAACACCATTGATCACTGCACCCGAGGACATAACACCAATTAAAAGGTAAGGAATAATTAATCCGACAAGGACCGGGAAAAGAATCAGCCCGATTTTGTCACTTTCCAACCGGTCTCGAAAAAGCTGAATCTGCGTTGAATAACCATGTCTCTTCCCTAATGACCAGACTTTTACTCCAATGAGAAAGAAGCAGAGGGAGTGAATAAGGCCACTACTGGAGGCCAACAAACCGTATACGCCAACCCCTTCTTTATAAGATTCACCAGTCGAACCGACCAATGCAAAGGCGGTCATCGTCGTTCCAAAGACCGACATTAACAACAAAAAAGGGCCAATACTACTACTAGCCAACTGATAGTCTTTACTCGTTCCTCGAAAGAGACGCTTTGTAAAAAGGCCGAGCCCCAGCAACAATGTCAAATAGACTGAGATAATACCAATTTGAATCATTTTAGCTCTCTTTTCCTCCCTCAGTTCCTACCTCAGCCATCCCCGAATTTCTATCCGCCTCCGCGTCTAGGGCCTCTAATTCTTCTGGCCAAGCAACGACCGTTGCTAAAAACCACAAAATACCAGCTGCCACAGAAAAACAGGCATGATAAAAGAGAGCGACGGGCATAAACCCAAAGACAAGGCGATCGTTATCCCAGTTCCAAACATCTTGGTGGAGCCCGATCATCAATAAGACGGCAAGCCAAATCGCATAAGTGGCGGGGTTCCCATTCATGAGTTCACTCGGAAAGGAAAGAATGTAATGAAAATGTGGAGTATTACCTTCATCCCGACCGATTGCCACACATCAGAGGGAAAATCGGCAGGAGATGAAAGGCCAACAGTCTACCCTATTTCAAATTGAATAACCAGTATTTTTACATAAAAAACCTTTGATTCTATCTTCACCTACTAATACTCGCGAGTGTTTTTAGGTATCCATACTCTGCTTTTGACATTTCTGCTCGACGAGCCATTTATCCAAATCGGTAAAGATTGCCCCTGCCCTATTATGAAAGGCCCGGCCAATGAGCAGGTCGGTCAAATTCGACCGATGCTCTGAATGTTCTTTCATGAATTTCCCAAAACTGAAATCGGTGTTATAGAAAACATCAACCAGTTTTTTTGTCCAGTGCATTCCCCCTTTAAACTCATCTACCCAACGACCTAGCTGCATACCGCTGAGGTCATTTTTTTCAAACCCTTCAATAATGGCATCGGCGGCCATTTCACCCATTTTTAATGCAAAGTAGACGCCCGAAGAATAGACCGGATCCAAAAAACCAAATGCATCACCGACCAAAACCCAACCATCCCCGGCATGCTTTGTAGTTGTATAGGAGAACTCTTTGGTCAAACGAAAACGATCGACGACCTCAGTATTGGTTAGCCTTTCCTTCAGGTTCGAGCACTTTTCGAGTTCCTCATAAAAGACCTCTTCGGGGCTCCCTTCTCGCTTCGTCAGATAGTCGATCTCACCAACGACTCCAATACTTGTAATATCATCGGAGAGGGGAATAAACCAAAACCACGAATCTTTATCAGTAGTATGGAGGATAATCGTCGCCCCACCATTCGCCCCTTCATCACGAACCGCTCCCCGGAAGTAACTCCAAATCGCTCCATTTCGCAGCTCTGGATTGTCAACCTTCAGCTTGAACCGATTCGCCAAAAAGGCCGACTGCCCTGTCGCATCGACGACGACCTTTGTTGTGATCCGCCTAGGGTCTTTGCCCTTCTGTTTTACCAAGACCCCTTTGACAACCTCTTTGCTATCCTCTTTTTCATCAAAATAGACTTCTTGAACACGGGTCTGGTCGTAACAATCGGCCCCTTTTTCCTGAGCATGCAAAAAGAGCATTTCGTCGAATTTATCCCGTTCGACTTGCCAGGTTTGTGAACATTCTCTTGGGTCATGTTCTTTAAAGAAAAACGGAGCTGACTCTCGCCCGCGCGAACTGACAAACTGGACTGACTCTTTTTTGATGAAATCACTACTGCGCATTTTCTCTAGGAGACCTAATCGTTCAAAAACCCAATAGGTCTCTGGCATAAGTGATTCACCAACATGAAAACGGGGAACCGCCTCTCTCTCGACCAACAAAACAGATAGCCCAGACTTGGCTAATAGAATTGCGGCCGAGCAACCACCTGGCCCACCACCGACAACAACGCAATCGTAGTTTTCTCTCATCCGATCTTCATCTCTCCTTCGGCGCCAATGATTTCTAAAATAATTTCGTGGGTTCTCGACTTACCTTTTGTCTTAACAACTGAACTTCCTGGTTGACTTATAGCTCAAATGACCAAAACGATAAAAACACCTTTCATTTTCACGAACCTAAGCCTATTTGCCACTATTTTTATTTTGCCCGCCGATGTCTTTCCCGGCAAGGATTTGATAGTAGGGTGAGGCAATCTCTAGCAGCTCAATAGCTGGTTCGCCATTACAATAGATCATTGCCGTTCGGCCATAGAGAGTCGTCAATTCATTCCAAGACTTCTCTTTCGCCTCTTTTCTATCTCCACAATTTTGAAAATGAGAGAGGAGCTCATCCCCTGGCTCAATTTTCCAAAGTGAGGTGAGTTCAACCTTGCGCAAAACCTCGTTCTCTATCAATATGCGACCAAGTGGCCTCTCTTCAGCCAATATCTTCGTTTGAACATCTTCTGGTAGGTATTTCAAATAGAGGCGCACAATGCCAAACTGAACAACCCCTTTATCCTCTTTTCGAGCCAATAAAATCTTTCGCTGGTAAGATTCTCCTTCATGATTACGATCTAATACAGCAACAGTGACAGGCCCACGATGAAAACGTTCCATCGTTTCCGTCATATGGCCCTGATGGTTCAGCAAGTAGTTCGCATAGGTAGGCAGTTCAGCCGGCAGAACCTCTGTTGTCTTACCGAACACCTCCTGATGTTGGTAAAACAAAGAGATTAACGAATGAATGTCCGGGCTCGTCTCTGGTCGATTCATAGAAGGATCTAATTAAGGCGGGAAAAACAACAAAGGAGAGACTTCTTACGAAGGTCACCCTTGAATTTACTTGGAAACAATCGGTAGATGAGTCGCTGAAGAACCTTGTAAACGAAGCTCAACTAACGTTGCTGTCGAAGCAGCAGGGAGCTCCAACACGGTATCTAAAAGGTAGCCAAGCAGCCGACATAAATGATCATTTTCTATCGACTCAACAAGTTCTTCCGCCTTAGTACGGTGTTTTTCAACCAGTTGTTCTGCTATGCTAAAAACATTCGCCTGGCGATAAAATCGTTCGATTTCACGAAGACGGTAACTTTCCTCTTTTGTGTCATCGTGCATAAGATCAATGAGAGCCTCCCTGTCCTTCTCATCTAGGCCCTCTAATGCCAAAGCCCACAAAACTGTTGGCCGTTTCCCCAACAGGTCGCCCCCCGACTTCAGCTTATTCCCTTCATCTTGTTGCCAATCTTTGAGATCGTTTAGAATCTGAAAGGCAACACCCATATTTCGGGCAAAAAGTTTGAGTGGCTTCTCAAGTGGTTTTACATCAACACCAGAAAGATAGACTCCGGAGAAAAGAGCCGCCTCAAACGCAGGTGCCGTTTTAAGGGCATAGATTTTTAATGCCTCAAGTGGAGTTAGCACACCCTGATCTTTGGGCAAACCATCTCGCCAAAAGAGTTCTGCCCCCTGCCCTTCTGAAAGTTTCAGATGGGCAAGTGCCAACGAATCTAAAACATGGCTTGTTACTTCACCACCAAGCTCGCCAATATTTTGACTCACCGCTCGATAACCAAGGCCAACCATATAATCGCCAACATTAATCGCTGCCGGCACCCCATGGACCTCATGAAGCGACTTCTCTCCATACCGATACTCGTCACTATCTTCGATATCGTCATGGATGAGTGAAGCTTTGTGAAAAATCTCGATAGCCATAGCGACCCGCTTAATCCCTTCGCCTACGGTCTCGGTCCACGCTGCCCCTTGAGCTGTTGTTCCCTCTCCACCTGTTAGCGCATCATAGACTGCAAGTGTTATAAAAGGGCGAGAGTACTTCCCTCCCTTGGTTAAAAAATCATAGGCCAGCTCTTCTGTCATTGCCATAGGGCTCACCACTGATCGGTCAGAGCCGTTGTTCCCTGCTAGTAGACTTTCATTAGACGAGTTCTTTCGCAAACGGGGCAATAGCGTCTCTAATGCGTGAGGCTGAAAAATTTCGTGTGCCAGCCGTAAAAGGTGGACATAGCTTCGAGTAGAAGAGACCGGCTCTTTGGGTTTAACAGTGATCGCCTCGTTAACCCAATCGTTGTCGACCGAAGTATTCCGGCAGTCGTCAGACAGAAGTGGAACAGCCAAACACGGGATACCAGCAAGCATAATTTTGTCGATTGCCTTTTCCAATACATTGAGGCACGCAACCCCGACAATCGCATCGACATGACCACTAACGATAATTTTCAGAACAATCGGAGAACCTTCGGCAACGAGGACTTTATAGCCCATCTTTTCAGCCATTCCACGAAAGTCAGCAATACTACACGCACCACACGACTCGCAATCGAGGCCAAAATCGTCGTAGTCAGCCGGGCAACCTTCGGCATGCTTTAGGCAATGGGGCAATAAAAAGAGGCGTCGACTAGGAGGAACATGCGCGACCTGATCGTGCCAAAACTCGGAGGCCAAAATAACCATTACCCATCCGACATACCCCTCCCCAAGCCCTTCTTGAGTTAGCAACTCTCTCGATAACGCTTCAAGTTCATCTTTGGTCATTGGGTTTGATTTATCAAGTCGATCAACGACTTCACGACATTTCTGGCGCAAGTTCTCTCTGAACTCTTTCGTTTCTGGCACAAGCTTCAAATGGGCTGTTTTGCGTCGCCGAGATCGCTTGGGAGGTTGCTCCAATGATTGACTCGAGCTCTCTGTTGAAGGCTCTTTCGTCCCTCCGGCAGGAACTTCTCCTGCAACGGCTGTAGAAAGTTTTTTCTTACTCGGCAAGTTTGGCGAGAGCTCACGATTTGTCGTTGGCAAGGTAGACAACGGCCGGTTCCTTTTAAAAGTAATTAAACCACTTGCTTGGAAGAAGTTGCCTTCGTCCGTGGAATAGCGTGGTGAGAGGAAACATCCCGAAATGGCTTTTCAGGATCACTTTGGGGAACGTCAAAATCCTCTTTAAAAGAGGTATCCTTCTTCTCTATAGTGGTATTATTCTTTTCAACAGTAGTCTTTTGGGTGCTGTTACCGAGATGTTTTTCAAAAAAGTTCGCACCACGACCTAAAGCGGCCGTTCCAAACAACAAAGGATAGAGTCGTTCATAATACCATAATTTGGCAAAATAGAGACCAATCGGCGACGCCTCTTTAAATTCATTTTGCTCAATCATTTTCACAAGGGTGGCCAGACCCTGCTCGACAGCCGCCCCGACCGGCTCATCAACCAATAGCAAGGGATCACATAACGTTTCAATCGCCAGGGCCGTCTCTTCAAAACTACCTAAAAACAATTGATTTTTGGAATCTTTCTCCTTTTGAGGAATCTGGGGCGAGCGTCCTCCTTGCCACGCGACTCCCCATGTCCCATCGCTATTTTGTCTTTCCAAAAGCCAAAAGACCCCTCGTTTTAGCGAGCTATTCTCAACCAAACCAAGATCGAGAAAAGCTCGGCATACCTTAGCCGTTCCATAGACTCGATTTTCTTCATCTGGTTCGTGCTGATTCCCAAACCACAAGGGGGAGTAGCTCCCATCTTCTGCCTGTACCTTTGCTAAATAATCAAGTCCTCTCGAAATACCACGCTCGATTTTGCGTCGATGAACCGGCAAGAAATTCTTCCACCGGAAAAGTGCCCGTATCGTATGTGCCGATAAATCTGCACCACTTTTATCGAACTCTTGTTTTGTCCATCCTCGGCAAAATGTCGGCCAGCCACCGTCTCGATTTTGTAGTCCGAGCAACCACTGAACACCTCGAGATGCCGATTGAAGGATCGCCTGTTTCTCCCCCTCTTCATAACTCACGGCCTCCTGCTCGGCCTCTAATTTTTCATAACATCCGGCAAGAGCCAATAACGCCCCCGG
The DNA here is from genome assembly GCA_028066335.1 of Pirellulaceae bacterium. Lineage (GTDB taxonomy): Bacteria > Planctomycetota > Planctomycetia > Pirellulales > Pirellulaceae > JALCBQ01. Next base: position 5,249 of record JALCBQ010000015.1, on the reverse strand, counting down.
GGTATCGTCGGCATCGGGCAAGGAGCCATGGTGGTCGGTCCATCCCCAACCGGCAGATTGTAAATCGTCGATTTCTTGGTTTTGCAAGACAAATGTTAAGGCCTTCGCGGGAATCGGTTCGCTAGGAACATTCGCCAAAGCATTCACCGCTAGCGTGGTATTCCAAATCGCCAGGTCGGTATCGATCGGCCAGGCCCCACTCTTTCGGACACCTTGCACCAAAAATTCGACCCCTTTTTGGATGACTTCCCTAGCCGACTCTTTTGCTGCCGGATGATCAATCTTATCGTAGGAGGCCAGAAGGCTCATCGTAACAAAGGCCGTCAAAGGAGCTGCCTCTAAAAAACCGCCACTCTCTGGCTGTTTTTGGCAAAGCGACGCAAGGCTTCTTTTCAGGGTGATTTCACGTGTTTTTCGCACAAACCAATTTCGTGGACGATCATGGAGAAATTTAACCGTACCGACAGCAACAAGGGCCGGGATCGCATAGCTAACGACCGGCAGTCCCAGAAACCGGAACAACGACGGTGGAAAAGCAGCCGCCTCAAAAGGTAAGGGAGCGACCTCTTTCCAAGGGACAAAACCGGCCAAGGCACAATTCATAAGGATCGGTACCGCAAAAGTTTTATCACTTCCGTAGCGCTCTTTGATCGCTTGGGTACCCCCTACTTTTGAGATATACCTTTCGGCGTTTTCCAAAGTTTTATGGTATTGATCGAGTGGAGAGTCGAACGCTTTTGCTCCGAGATGAAAAGCGGCCTTGGCTAACATCGTCGTTGAAATATTCGAGAGGCTCCTGTTTGTATCACCCCAGCCTCCATCGTCGTTTTGTTCTTTGACAATCCAGTTGAGCCCTTTTTCGATAAGGTCGAACTGTTCTTCCTGGCAACTTTTCTCCCCCTTACTGATCGTTGTTGCCACTTTCTTGAGTCTATACATCGATAGGGCACTAACTGCCGTCGCCGTTGACAGCGGACTGCTTGAAAGTTCACCCCGCCAACATTCCCCTCTATCGCCACCCTCTACTTCCGATTTTTCGGCGTAAAGCGATCCCTTCACTTTTTCCAAAGCGCAAAGAAGCCGGTTGTAGGTAAGTGAATTTGGCATCAGGAGAGAGAATTAAAAAAATCTGGAAACGGTAGATATTCGCAAGACGACAATGAAAATCGAAAAGGGCAAAATAGAGGAAACATAGTTGAGGAAACCGAGCCATTGGGAGGTACGACAGGGAACAAACAGTTCTCCAATAGTTCGGAAGGAGGGTAGGTAACAGGCCTTGACAATAAAGTCCTATAGACCTGTCTAAACGGGCAGGCAAGTGGCAAAGAGGACCCCTGAGGGTAAAATGGGGCCTCCCCTTACCATACTTTGGTTCATTCTAACCTTTTAAAAATGAAATGTCGAGTTTTTTTCTCCAAGAACCCTTTGGTAGACAAATTCTATTTACGTTATAATGGAGAGTCTGTTCTTCCCAAAGACATCCGTTCAACCTGATGCTAAAGGCAAAGACCTCCCCATGTACTTGAGAATGACCAAACGTCTGCTGTTTGAAACCGATAAACGGCTGCTATGGAAGCTGTTTTGGAACATGGGAATAAAAGGGGTACGCTCCGTTCAAAAACACAAAAAGCGTCTCGGCAAAGGCGAGTTTTTCCCTCCTTATCTTTATATTTCGATCATTAACAGTTGCAACTTGCGTTGCCAAGGGTGTTGGGTCGATGTCGCTGCCAAACAAGAAAAAATCGAGTTTGAGGCTCTCGATCGCCTTATTACCGAGGCAAAAGCGATGGGTAATTCATTTTTTGGATTGCTCGGTGGCGAGCCTTTCATGCATCCACAAATGCTCGATCTGTTAGAAAAGCATCGCGATGTCTACTTTCAGGTTTTTACCAATGGTCATTTTATTACCGATAAAGTTGCAAAACGAATCCGAAAAATGGGAAATGTCACCCCCCTCATTTCGGTCGAAGGCTCAGAAGTTATTAGCGACATCCGGCGTGGTAAAGAGGGGGTCTATGGAAAGTCACTCCAGGGGATCAAAAACTGTATTGAAAACAAGGTTATGACTGGGGTCTGCACGAGTCTATGCCAGTCAAATTACAATGACCTTCTCACAGAAGAATGGATCGATACCCTTATCGATCTTGGAGTGATGTACACTTGGTACCATATCTACCGACCTGTCGGCCCCGAACCAAGTGAGGAGCTCGCCCTGAGCCCCGAACAACAACTAACGGCCCGGCAGTTTGTGGTCGACATGCGTGTGAAAAAACCGATCGTCTTTGTCGATGCTTATTATGACAGTCAGGGAAAAGCTCTCTGTCCAGCAGCAACAGGGTTTACTCACCACATTAGTCCATGGGGCGATATCGAGCCGTGCCCGATTATCCAGTTTTCAAAAGATTCAATCTACGACGAGAGACCAGTCAAAGAGGTCTTTAATGAATCGGCTTTCTTGACCGATTTTCGAAAGGTCGCCGCAGAGTCTACCCGTGGTTGTATCGTCTTGGAACGTCCTGACCTTCTTGAAGACCTTGTTGAACGTCATACCGCCCAAGATACGACGGCACGTAAAAAAGCAATGGCCGAACTTAAAGCGATGGAAAAGAGAAGCTCGCAGTACAACCCGGGACATGAAATCCCTGAAAAGAGCTGGGCCTATCGTTTAGCAAAATGGTTCGCTTACCACGACTACGGTGTCTACAAAAAACACTTCGAGCTTTCGAATTGGGAAGACCATCGAGAAAAAGAGTTTGCCTCTGCTCCCCAAAAACCAGACGACCTTGTCCAGATCAAGTTATAATTACCTACTAATTATAACCATCGAATAACCAAAGAGGTGGCGAACGCTTATAGATCGAACTCATCGAGTTCCTCTAAAAGATGATCGAACCGATCTTTTTCCTTGCCATTTTGACTACCTTTGGTTGTTTGGGCGGTGGGCTCTTTTTTATCAAGGCCGACCGGCTTTCGGCCTGCCTCAACGAGTTGCTCATCACGTTCAAGAGCTGCCAGTTCGGCGGCCGACTTTTCTTCATTTGGAGCACCAAACAATTTCGACAGGTCGATTTTCAGACTGGCACCAACCTCAGGAGAGCCAGCAATTGCCGGTGTTTTGTGAAGTGGAAAGATAATTGCGTTCTCGGGGCAAACCCGGCTACAGGCAGGACACCCTTTGCGACAGTTGTCGGGCTGCTCGACTAAAATGGTCTCGGCAGGATCGACTCCGTAAACACCAAAGAGACAAAAGTCGATACATTCCATACAGTTTGTACACCGGCTGAAATCAATCACCGGGTACCACCGTCGTGCCGACGACTCGTCAATTCGATCGGGTTCTCTTTCTGTCAGATCGTTTTTATGGCTATCGTTTAGATGGTGGCCATTGGTTGACTCTCCATTCATCAAACCGTTGAGAGGGGTGGAGTTGGCCTGGTCTCCTTTATCTTCGCTGGAAAAGCCAAAGAAGTCGGGAATTGGCAAGCCACCTCCGCTAGGAGATGAGTTGTTATTCTCAGAAGTATCCGAAACGACCGAATCAGAGGGGGCAGAAGGCGCTCCCTCTGGAAAGCCACCGAGCGAAACAACGGTCGTCGTTAATTCACCATAAATCCTTTTGATCTCGTCGATGTAGTCGTTGGGATTTTCTGAAACACGTAGATCTAGGCAATAAATCTTTCTCTTTGGTAAATCATCGTGACTGAGAACCCGATTTTTTTCATCGGGTTCTTCTTCTGGTTGATCTTCTTCCTCTTCGTCAAGATCAGCAGTGAGCAAGACGATCCCTTCCTGCCCTCTGAACCCATTGCGATCCAGAGTCCAACGGGCTGCTCGTGGAAAAAGCCACGATAAAACGACGACCTCCCCCTGAATTTGACGCAGCGCGACCATCCCGGTACCATCCTCTGTCAAATGGTAAAGGTTAGGAATAATCGTTACATCAATACCCGATTCTAAAAGAAGTGTCGTAACGATATCTTCTTCTAGTTGCCGTTTTTTGGGGTTTTGGCTCGGACTTTGCGAAAGCACGACTGCAAGACGTCTTGCCATAAATAAAAACCGTTGAGACTTTAAAGGGCCAAAAATTAAAAATCCATCACCGAAAACGAGCAATAAAGCTACCCCATTATAGAGGCCCCGTTACTAACTACCAAACCTTTTCTACAAAGTATCGTCGGTTTGTTTACGATTGCCTCGACCAGAATCTTCTATTATTGGTTGACCTGCCCCTTGATTGTTTTTTGGGTAACTTCCCAGACTTCATTTAAATGCTCAAGGTATTCATCCGGCGTTAAAAAGGTAGGAGCTTCTGCAAAGACCATCTCAAAGAGCCAACCATTCTCGTACTTGTCGACGTTAATCAATGAAGGATCCTCCAAGACAGCTTCGTTAAGTTTTATCAAGCGACCTTTCGCCGGTGCGTAGAGATCACTTTCGGCCTTTTTACTCTCAATAAAACCAAACTCTTGCTTTTCCGACAACGTCGCTCCCTCGTCATGGCTCCATTCGAGGAAATAGACATCTTGGAGAAGTCGAACCGCATAAGCGCTAAAGCCAAATCGAAATATCCCATTCTCCGAGAGTTCCAAATCTGTCCTCGCCCACATATGGTTTTTGGCATAGAATCGGTCGGTCGGATAGGTCGATCGAAACTCTCCCATAAAAAACTCTAACTCTTGGCTCAATTTTCTATCCTTGCTAGGACGCCGGAAACATAAGGCCTCAGAAACAGGGGCCAAGAAACACCGTGGAATCATCTCTGGATGATCTAGGAATCAAAAGAAGGCTCTCTAGGTATAGCGAACCCCTTGATGCTTTTTCTCAAAAAATGGTGGTAATAGGCCATCGACCTGAAGATATCCACTCCGAGTTAAATCAATCGAATCTTGTCCGATCGTTAGAAACCCTTCGTTGGCATACTCGTCCCATTGGTCTTTCCATTTCTGATAGATAGAGACGCCAAATTTCTCTTGAAAATAGGAGAAGCTAAGGGTCCCTTTCTTTAACTGCAAAATCATTTCTCGAATAAGGAGTTGCTCACTGTTTAACTCTAGGGCACGCCCCAGTGGCAGCCGCCCCTCGGCCAACGCCCCGATATACTCATCCCACTCTGAAAGATTCTGATAATGGACCTTCGAAAGATGGCCAAAGCTGCTAATAACTGTTGAGATCATGTCTCAAACACGCCATAGGTTGTCTCGATAACTAAACTGTCACTATGCAGGGTCTTTGACCATCGTGTAGTCGAT
>JALCBQ010000014.1 GCA_028066335.1 Pirellulaceae bacterium | reverse complement strand
CCTTTTGGAAGAGTCCAGCCAAACTGCCCCTGTACGTTTCTCTTATGAGGTGGAAAAACAGCGAGGGTAATCATCCGTTCATGAACGACTTCCGTCGAACCCTGCATCGTCACACGTACCCGATAGAAACCGGCCTCTTTAATGGGAAGGGTCCACGGAATAGTACCAGCATAATTCCCTATTTTGTCATTTCCCAGAACTCGCCGCTGCAACACCTTGTTACTCTTTACTGTGCTCTTGGTCGTTTCGTCTTGGATCTCTTTCCCGTCAAGGTTGAGGATCTTCTCGTCGATCATTTTTCCGTTGACATCTGTCAGTTCAAAACGGATCATCGGATGCGCTTCAAGAATACCAGAAATCCCACAGGTTACAGTAATTTCGTTCCCTTGCTCGTAGACATGGTGTGGACTGTTGGCTGTTAATTCCATACGGGGCAGACGGGCTAACCAAATATCATCGAACCATATTTTACCTGTCAAATCTGCCGACTTTGTCGGCTTGACGTAGAGGCTAACGACTGCGGTCCGGACCTCTGTGTTTTCAGGGGTAAAGGGGCCGACCGTTACCTTTTTCCAATCGTCGGCAACACGTACATCTTCCGATTCACGCCGCTCTAATAATTCCCCATTTTCATCAAACAGAAGGAGAGCACAACCGACGAGATCGTGTTCGAGACCTTCGGTACGAATAGAAGTCTCGAGTACATAACTGTAAAAAGAACCGATCGAAACCGGTTTGCTTTGGAGCATCGCCGCGCCACCATCCATTTCGACCTTTAAACATCGCTCGCCCGAAAAAGCCTTAAACAGTTGTTCACTGGGGGCATCTTTCTTCTTACGACTCTTCTTATTTGGATTAACGATACCAATATCAATATAGGCAGGATAGCCAACACCCCGTTTTCGGGTCCAGCCGTCGGGCCATCCGTCGTAATTCAGGTCCGATTCATTTTCAAAATCACATTTATAAACTTCGACGGCATCTTTCGTACGGAGATCGATTTCATCGCTATTCTTTTTCTGTTGGCCTGACGGGTCACCTTTCCTGTTACGATCTTGATTCGCCAAGACGACAGAGGGCGCGCAGCATTGACCAAACTCTCCAAAAAACAAGAGCGTCATCAACAGACATAACACAGGGTTAAAACCTTGCCTCATACAGTCGCTACTTTCGCTATATTCGATATTCTATGGTTCTCAAGAGCAATCAACTGCCATTATTGACATTGGCCCGCTACAATAGGCGATAAACCCTACCTTACACGTTGTTATTTTTTCGTAAAAAACGTTCTCTCTGGAAGAAAAACAAGAAGATTATGTTGCAGCTTCGCCCTTCGCTCTCTCTTGCCCCCCTTGGCCTCCCTCTTAAGAAAAGTCTTCCACTTGCCGCCCAACTCGGTGCCAAAGGGGTCGAAATCGACCTTTTAGGCCATCTCCACGAGACGGCCCTCTCCCGAACAGCAATCCGAGAGCTTCGTAAGCGGCTCGGTGACTACCACCTGAAGGTCAGCAATCTCTTCCTTGCAACGCAAGAAGGAACATTACTCGACCAACTTGAACGAAACTTTAATGAGATCAAACAAGGGATGGAATCGGCCTATCAACTAGGTGCCTCGACCCTTACAATACGCCTCGGAAGAATCGCCCCGACAGACTCATCTGAGTATCAAGGTCTCCTTCAACTATTGACCGATCTGGGCCAATGGGGTCAGCGGTGTGGCGCCCTGTTGACACTTGCCCCCAATAAAACATCTCCAGAAGACCTCAGCAGACTATTGGCCGACCTTCCCACACACTCGCTTGGTATCTATTTTGATCCAGCAAAACACCTCATGAGCCAACACGATCCGGTACAAGCTTTGACCATTTTGGCACCCCATATTCTCCAGTTCGCAATGCACGATGCAACCTACGACTACCAACAAGACGAAGGTCACGAAACAGCCCTGGGCCGCGGAAGTGTCGACTTCGCTCAGTTACTGACAATATTAGAACAACAACGTTTCCCCGGTTACCTAACGATCATTCGCCAAAAATCAGAGAACCTTCTCTATGAATTATCAGCCGCAATCGAATTTACTAAAAACTTTGGGTAAACCTTATCTTCCCTCATTTAAAAATCATTTGACTTGTCCATTTTCACTTGATAGACTGGCGGTTCTTGATGCGTTTTACGCCTCTTTCGACATTTTTTAGCAAAAGGACCCCTCTCGATGAAACAAACCTCTTTTTTTGCCACCTTGGTGGTAACCCTCTTTGTTTCAGGGACACTTGAGCAAGCTTATGGTCAAGCGACTGCTCAACAAACCTCTAGCCAAGCGGCTAAGAATGATGCAAAAGACGATCGTCTCTTCCCACTAGAAGAGAAGGCTGGATCCGAGCGTTATGGAAAACTTCTGTCGATTGAGGGGAAAGCCCCCCCATCGATTGCCGACGGGACGACACCCCTAAACGGTGCTGCTGCCGATTGGGCACAGTTTGAAGGTAAAGTCGTATTGATCGACTTTTGGGGAGTTTGGTGTGGTCCCTGCCGTGCTTCGATCCCACACTTGAAAGAACTTCACGAGAAACACAAAGATGAAGGTCTCGTTGTATTAGGGATTCATACGAAAAATCAGGCTGAAAAAGGGCCCGATTTTGTCAAAGAGGAAAAAATCCCTTATCCTGTTTTGTTCGACACAACGGGCGAAATTGTCAAACGATTCTACGTAAACTCGTACCCAGATTACTACCTGATCGACCATACGGGTAAACTTCGTTTTGCCGATCTTCCCAACAAACAGGCCGACAAAGCGATCGAGCTTTTACTAAAAGAGCGAAACGAAAAAAAATAGATTTCGCTTTAAAAACATCTTAAATAGTAGGGTCGCCACAATTTTTCTCGAAATAGGGTGGCTCTACTTTTTGTTTCTAAAAATCCATCTGTGAGGTAAAGACGATGTCCATTGTTACTTTTCGCCTGACACTCAGCTCACTCTTTGCGATAGGTTGCCTCTGCCTGACAGTGCCAACCATAGCCCAGGAAAAAACAACAGAGACAAACTCCCAGGTGGCAAGTCAAGCCAACCAGAAAAAGCAAAGCCCTCCCAAAGAATCAGCACAGCAAAAACCGCTGACCGATCAACAAAAAGAGAACTACAAAAACTTTGAGGCACTTCTTGACGGAGTCGTCTTGGTCGGGAACTTTACGACCAAAGGGCAAAAAACCGATAAACTTCGTCCTGAGAGATACGAAATTAAGAGCGTCAAAAAGCTCGATGAGGGTGACTACTGGCTTTTTACAACTCGTGTTCAATACGGCAACACCGACGTGACACTTCCTCTACCTCTTCAGGTAAAATGGGCCGAAAACACCCCCGTTATTACCCTCGACAACCTAACCCTTCCTGGTCTCGGTTCAGGATTTGGGGCACGAGTTTTGTTTCACGACAACCAATACGCCGGAACGTGGCAACATGGCAAGGTCGGTGGCCTGCTCTTTGGAACGATTGAAAAGAAAGAAAAAGATTCCAAAGAAGACAAAGACAAAAAAGGATCGAAGTAAGAACGACCAGCGAAGGATTCTGTCTAGGGATCAACGGAGGATTCCGCCTAGGGATTCTGTCTAACTGCGACCTCTTTCAAACAATTTACTGCTTTCTAATAATTTACTGCCCCCAACAGGCGACCAAGAGCGCCGCCGTTTCTATCCTGTAAATTACCGGTCCAAGACAGACTGGTTTCCAACCGGCGAATTTCGCCTCCTTGACTTCACCGGTGGAAAAACCACCTTCAGGACCGATTGCCCAGGCCACCTCTTCTTCTCCAGCCAGCCCTTCTGCTGTTGGCCCAATCTGACGTTCTCCAGGGTGTGCAAAAAATCGACTTCCGGTCATACCAACCGTTCCTAAAAAATCGTTGAATTTCTGTGCTGGTTGGATCTCCATTGGGATATTTCTTCCCGACTGTTTGCAAGCGGCAAGGACATTTTTTGTCAACCTCTCAAGGACACTGCCAGTCGGTTGGGCGACCCCTCTTTCTGTTAAAAGTGGAACAAGGGTGCTTACCCCTAGCTCGGTCAACTTTTCGACGAGCCACTTTTGACGATCCCCTTTGGGTAAAGCAACACCTATGGTCAGCCTTCTTTGATTTTTCCGGTTAATGTCAAAATATTCGTTACAAACGAGGGTCGTTACTTTCTTTCGAACTTCGGTAATCGTTGCACGGTACTCTCCACCAGTACCGTCAAAGAGGGTTACCTCGTGGCCAACCTGTTTCCGCAAGGCTTTGGCAAGGTGCTGGCTCTCTGATTCATCTAATGTCACTTCCCTGTCGAGTTCAAGCTTCTCTAGTGAAAAAAAGCGGGGTAGCGAAGATATTTTTTCTTCTTTCATAATTTGTTATCGATCACATTAAGTTTTGTGGATTGTATTGATCTTGCAGTGAAAATTTTTTTGGATGCCCATATTTTGTCTTGGCAGGTTGATTGTCGTCCAAGAACACCCTCTATTTAAGCCGAAAAGGGAGAAGGGAACTCTCCATTGAGCCCCCCCTTTGCCTTTCCAAGAAAGAGGACCAGATGATCCAACCGACTAAAAATCTTCCACACCTTGATCACTGGGGTTTTACAAGCTCCCCGTTTCATCAAAGCTCCCGTCTTCACAGTCTGCAGCCATCGAACACATTGCCACCATTTTTTGATGGTGGTAGCCATGGTGAAGCCTTGGCTCGCCTACAATTTCTAGCAACGATGGGTTACTCACTAGGGATTGTCCTCGGTAGCAGTGGCTCAGGGAAGACGACACTCTTTCAACAATTCCAGCAACGTCCTGCCGATGACCGACGTAATCAGGGCGTTTATTATCTTAATGTCTATGGCCAACGTGAAGAAGAGTTTTTAAGTCAACTTGGGAAAAAGCTCCATTGTCCCGTTGCCTACGAGACAGAAATCTCTTCGTTACCTCGCTGGACGATGATCTTGTGGCAACAGATTGAACAGGCGCTCTACCGTACCCGCCAAAATAAATGGGCCCCGATTTTTGTCCTAGATGATTTCGATCGGAGCGAAAAACTTGAGGTGCCACTTTTACGACTCCTCAATGCCAGCTACTCTGAAAATGGAGCGACGTTTCTACTAGGAGTCAACAGTTACCGCTTGATTCACCTGAATCGACAAATCATTGATTCGTGCCAGCTACGAATTGATATCGACCCTTTTTCGGAAGAAGAGACCTACGACTATCTTCAGTTTCTACTGGAAAACCATCGCCCTTTAGACCATCCTGATGGGCCGATTACCATTTTTAGTGAAGAGGCGTGCCGAGACCTTTACCACCTCAGTGAAGGAAACCCCCGAAAAATCAACCACCTTGCCGAGCTTTCTCTTGCTGTCGCTGCCGAGGGTGGAGCTGACCATATCGACGAAGAGATGGTTCAAAAAGTCTATGAAGAACTTCTTATCCACGATGACTTGACAACGTAGTATGTTCAAAGTTCTTTAGGGCCCCAGTTTCTCGACAACTTTTCATTAGGAATTAAAAATAAAAAGTCGTCTTCGTTCCTTGACTACATATACCAACAATTCTTTTACCGTAAGTGGCTTCTCTAAAACTATGTGGTAACTCTGACATCTCCCTAGAAACCAAGGTGGTCATTTCAGGCAGAAAATGAACATTTTGAGATTTCCATAATGAGAGGCTAGCCCCCCTTTTTATAGATAAAAATTCGCGTTAAGCATCGAAAATAGGCTTCCCTCTTTTTTCCAACCTAAGTCGTCCTCTTTCTTCAGGAATCAGAAGGCAACAACGCTATCTAGAATATTTGATTTCTCGAAATAATAGGGCATAGATCCGCCTAGATCCTCTAGCTTCTGCCCCTTCCTAAACAGATAACTTCCCATTTATTGGAAATGGGGGTTTGACCTAGTCAAGTAGTCGGTAAAGAGGTAGAATGTGCCTTGGAAAGCCATTTTAACGATTTAGGTTTAGTAAAAATTTAATGACACCTGCGCAGAAAAACGGAACTAAATCTTCACCGCCAGAGGAAGAGATCGCTTCGGTTGAGGTCTATCTTGGCAATCAGGTTTTGGCCGGTTTTCTTGCCTGGCTGTGGCCCGGTGGGGGACATCTGTACCAGGGCCGCAAGCTCAAAGGGTGGATCTTTATGTCCTGCGTTCTGGTCAACTTTGCCATTGGCATTGCGTTAAGTGGCTCTCATGCCGTCTACGCAGCCGTTCCTGGTGAAGAAAATTTTTGGCGGTTTGCCTGCCAGGCCGGAGCTGGTGGCCCGACCTTCCCAGCTTTTTTCCAACGAGCGATCTCGACCGAAAATGGTCATAAAGGAAATTACTTTGTCGAATTTATGGCCCCACCAATTAGACAGGAGGGGAGAGACGATCTTATGCGTTGGCAAGAGGAATATGCCCCCAACTACGACATCGCCATTTTGTTTGTGATGGTCGCCGGCCTTCTGAACTACCTGGCAATTTTTGATGCCGTCTCAGGACCTGTTTTGACCCCGATTCCTTCCAAAAAAGGGGGAAAAACGTAACGTTTTTGCCAATAACTGCTATGTTTTCACCATTTTTTCTACCCACATTAGCGGTAATTACGATACCTCATTTGGTGTATCTTTTGCCTTTGGTGGTAACAATTAGCCTCGTCTATGGTGCCACCCGCCATGAGGAAACCGGCCCCATTTTGCACCACTCGGTACGATTTGGGATTTGGATTAGTAGCTGCCTAGGTGTGCTATTTATAATTACGTTCTTTCTTTCATGGGGACTCTAAACTATCCATAAACTGTTTATGGGTAGTAACTTAGTGAATTTGGTGATTCTTTTTTGGGGAGGTTGTGGCTGTGTTGACGAAGCAGGCTTCTTTAAATTTTCCATGTTAGGGCTTTTGAAGTAATCTCATGAGAGTCATTATATTTGGTGCGGGAACGATCGGCACTTGGATTGCAGAACTCCTTTGCCAGCATAAACATAGCGTTACTATTGTCGACACAAACCCCGAGCATATTGCCCGACTTAACGAAGCACTTGACGTCCGTGGAATCTGCGGTTCGGCAGCTGAATCGTCGATCCATTTTCAGGCTGGTGTTCTAGGTGCCGATGTTTGTCTGGCAGTTACCGGAAGTGATGAAGTCAACATCGTTGCTGCCAGCATGTCAAAAGCAATGGGCGCAAGGCGTTGCATATCAAGGGTTTATGCCCCTATCTTTCGAGACTTGAGTACCTTCGACTATCAACGCCACTTTCATATTGATCGGATGCTAAGTCTGGAGCATCTCTCGGCAGTCGAGCTTGCACGGAGCATCCATAATCCGGGGTCGGTCGTGATGGAGCAGTTTGCCCGTGGTGCTCTTGAGGTTCAAGATATCGTCATTGCCAACAACGCCAAAGTCCTGGGAAAACCGCTCAAAGAGATCCAGCTATCTGCCTCGGTCCGTATCGGCTCGATCTTACGGGATGAAAAAATGTGGATTGCCGGCGCCGAGGATAAACTGAAACAAGGTGATCGCATTACCCTGATTGGTCGCCATGAAGATATCCAGGAGAATTATGACCTATTTGTCCGAGGCAGAACTCAGAAGCAAACCATAGCAATTGGGGGTGGTGGCGAAACGGGTTACCACCTGGCCCAGGCACTTTCGGCAGAAAAGCATAAAATTCTTCTTCTGGAACAAGATCGCTCACGGTGCGAATTTCTTGCTGCCCACCTTCCAAAGCATGCTACGGTTTTGCATGTCGACGCAACTCGGCGGCAAGTCCTCGAAGAAGAGCGTATACCTCTTGCCGATGTTTATGTTGCATGTACCGGTGATGATGAAAATAATATTATGGCCGGTGTCGAGGCACATGACCTAGGCGTCCCTTCAATCATGGCGATTGTTAGCCGCCCTGACTACGCCAGTATTGTCAACAAACTCGGTATTAATGTCGCTGTTAGCCCGAGAGAAGTTATGGCCAAAGAGATCTTGGGCTTTCTCAACGAGGGGGCGGTCATTTCCAAGACAAGCCTTCCCGGTGGAAATATTGGAGTCTTTGAGTTAGAAGTACGCGAAAATACCCGGGCAACCCAGATGTCGCTGGCAAATTTACCCCTACCTAAACAGTGCCTTATCGCTGCTGTTCTACAAGAAGACTTTGTCCACGTCCCTGGTGCCGATGATCGCCTCAAAGAGGGCCAACGTGTTATTGCCCTTATTGATGAAGACTATCTCTTTGATGTTGAACAATTATTTAACAGTTAGCTCACCTCTGACCGTTCCTTTACGTTTTCTCTGGCGTTTCCGTTTCATTCCGTTATGGATATTACAGCATTGCTTCCTTAGGCAGTAACTTTCCTAAAACAAATCAATGAACCTTCCACTCCTTGCCCGATTACTCGGCATTGTCGCTCTCCTTATTGGAGGAGTGATGGCCTTTAGCCTTCCTTGGGCCTTTCCGGCTCTTGGCTATCGACACAGTCTTGATACAGGCCCCCCCCTTGGGTTTGAGCGTGGTGGTTTCTTTGCACTCCTTGCGAGTATCGGCATTTGCGGCCTTGTCGGTGGAATCCTTTTATTCCTTGGTCGCAATACGAAGGGGCGACTCTACAGAAAAGAGGCCATGGCTGTTGTTGGCCTCAGCTGGATGATGGCAACTGTTTTGGGGGCTTTGCCATTTTGGTTGAGTAATACAGGAAAAGGAAGTTCACTAAGATACATCGGTGAGCAGCAAATTCTTACTTATAAAGAAGACGGACTCTTTGCGCATTGGCAACCTCAGGAGGGGATCAGTCAAGCAGAAAGGATCGTTCTTCGGCAAATCTCCGATGCTGGCTCCCGAGGCCTTACCCCCGCAACTCTTCAACAAAATGTCGATCGACAGCTTGAGCAAGAAAAACTCCCAAACAACATACCTTCTATCGACGTGTTAAAAACGTTGACAGATCTTTTCAAACGAAAGCCTGACTGGAAAGAGACGATCTATATACCCCCCGATGATCTTCAAGAGGTTGCTGATCGGAACGAGCGGTATTCGAACATTCGAGTACGATGGGTCTCTATGAATTTTGTCGATGCCCTTTTTGAATCACAGTCCGGTTTTAGTACAACGGGTGCGACTGTTATTTCTGAGCTTGAAGACCCCTACCTCGTTCCACACTCAATCCTGTTCTGGCGTAGCAGTACCCATTTTTTGGGAGGCTTGGGGATTATCGTTCTTTTTGTAGCGATTTTGGGTCAGGGTTCAGCCGGAAAAGCGCTTATGCGTTCTGAAATGCCAGGCCCAACCAAAGAGGGCTCAGCCGAAAGAATGCAACATACGGCCTGGGTTTTTGCAGCACTCTATTGTGGCCTTAATCTCTTTTTGATCATCTTTTTATGGGGCCTGGGCATGAGCGTTTTTGATGCGTTTTGCCACGGGTTTGGGACGATGGCAACTGGTGGTTATAGCACCTACAACGATAGCTTAGGACACTTTGTTAAATCTGGCCACCCTTACGGCGAGGCGATCGAATATGTCGTTATACTCTTTATGATTTTGGCAGGAACAAACTTTACCTTATTGTATTTTGTCTTGTTAAAGAACCCGGCTGCACTACTAAAAGACTTTGAATGGCGGACCTATGTCGCCATTATCTTTGGAATTACCACACTGGTTTTTTTCTTTGGCCTTTTTTATGGTGACTTTGAAAGCGAGCGAACAACGACGACCGGTTTACTATTGAGTGATGCCTTCCGTAACTCACTTTTTCAAGTTGCGTCGATCTTAACGACGACCGGATTTGGAACCTCTGATTTCGATCAATGGAACAGTTTTGGACGAGGGGTTTTGTTCTTGTTGATGTTTATCGGCGGTTGTGCTGGCAGTACTGGTGGCGGCATGAAAGTCATCCGACACATTCTGTTTATTAAGATTTTACGGCTCGAAATGGAACAATCTTATCACCCAACTGTTATTCGACCATTACGCCTCAACGGTGGAGCCATTGAATCGGAAGAGCTGCGAAAAAATATTCTTGTCTACTTTGGTTTAATTTTAGTTATCTTTATCTATAGCTGGATGGCCGTGATTACCCTGGAACCAGACACGACCTGGGGAACCTCAATGGAGCAAGAACACAAGCTCATCGATAGTGCCAGTGGTGTTGCAGCGACTCTCAACAACATCGGGCCTGGGCTAGGAACTGTAGGAGCCACCCAAAATTATGGCCACTTTAGTAGCTTTAGCAAGCTTCTCTTTACCTTACTTATGATGATAGGTAGGGTTGAGGTCTTTGTTATTCTGGTACTCTTTATGCCCAGTTTTTGGAAAAACCATTAGCACATACTCAACCAACGACACACCTCTTTTACTGAAAAAACTACTCATCCAAAACTAGGTTCAAGGTTCCCCAAAGAGTTGGATTCTCTTTAATTGGAAATTCGGGACCATTCCCGAACGTTTGCCACCCTTTTTCTGAATCAACCAGAGCATACATAAAGCCGATACTCGAAAACTGATCGGGATCGTAACCAGTGAGCATATTCGAAGGGATCATGCCGGTAAGCGAGTAACCCGTTTTCGTCACTTTGGCGACAAGTTTTAATTCACCGTTTGTGATCATCTTTGGATCTTCTTTTGCACGATGGATGGGCACCCAACGAGCCAATGGCTCCTTGTGTAATGTACCACCCCCAGCAGGTAAAAAGGCGAACTGATGGCAGTACCGAGAAGCCCTGTGGATATTTTGCGCCCCACGGGTATCGATCCAAATAAAAAGACCATCCGACTCATCAAGGCGACTCTCCCGACACCAAAGTGATTTTTCTTTCCCCGTGACCTTGGTGTGAAAAGCAAGCCCTTCTTCAGACCAGCCAAGCTCCAGCTGAGCATATTCGGTCCGTCCCTCTAGATGAGAAAAATTTGGCAAGACGAATGACTCGCCAAGGGTAACACCGTTTTTACCCCACTTTCCAGAAAATGGTTTTACATCCGCGCCAAAGCGAAATAAAAAATTGGGAGGTAACAATATTTCATCGGTTGGTTGATTCATCGATATTAAGAACTTTGCCTATTGAGAGAATGGGGAGAGATTAGGCCGTTAAGGCTTGGTAGTGTTGTTTTAGAAAGGCTGGAAAATCGCCGAGGTAAAGATCGTCTTCCATTTGAAAACGGAGTTTGATGGTATCAGTCTCTTTACCCAGGGTATCGAACTCACGTTCATGACCAAAATTAGTCAGCTGTCCGTACGTGAAAACATTTTTGGGTCCATTAAGGATAAGTTCAAGGTATTCATTTTTTTTCGTAATAACGGTCGCCCAGGGAGTTTTCTGCTGAGGCAAATAAAGGTGGATAAGAATTTTGTTATTCCACAATATCTGTGCCTCAGGGGCAACATCGTCAAAGATTTCAAGCAAGCGTTCCAAAACGACTGATTTCCAGCGAATCGTCCGTCGTGGCATAAAGCCTTTTCTGGACAAATGCCAAAGTTGCCCTTTTGTTTTCCAGGGCATAATCGCATCAGGATTTTGGTCGGCGCGATCGACTTCTCGATAGAAGCCGTCGACGGCTTCTTCTAAAATCACATAGAACTCAGGTCGATCGAGTTCCTCAAAAGTATGCGCTTTAATTTGGAGCTCTTGCCATCGCCCTAGCTGTTTGCAAGAGACCCGAGATTCGTTTCCATAAATTGGCAAGTCGTCCATTTCGTTTAAGGAGGTTAACGGTAGCCTTTTAAGCAATGAAGCCTGCTTGAAGGTCCCGGCTGCAACACGAAATTTCATTTTAATTAACCATGTCTCTGCTGTAATTGCATGAAAAAACCAACCTGCCGATTTACGGTGAGAGGTAACTTCAACGACTGTTTTATTCGAGTAATTGGTCTCCGGAAAATCGCCATAACTATGAATTTTTTCGAGAACTTTTTCCAAAATCTGGCCATCCCACCTACACGGTTGTCCTTTCCTGTCAAGCCGCCCTTCGGTATGCCATTTGTGCCCATCTTCTTCCCATGGCATCTGAAAATTATCTTGTAACTCCTGTAGTTCTGTCGATTCGGCCTCTTCCTCCTCAATTGCTTTAGCTCGGCTATAAGTCGCACGCGTTTGACTCTGGCTCCCTTCCAAGACGGGTAAAAGTGCCTTCGCTGTATGGGAAAATACGAACTCTTTCTTTTTGGCCGATCGTTTTGCTTGAACCTTTTCATTTGCCACTAAATCTTCTGGAGTACCACAATAGAGCACTTGACCCCCACTATCACCCCCTTCTGGCCCCATCTCGATAAGCCAATCAGAGACCTTAATTACATCGAGGTTATGTTCAATTAACAAAACAGAGTTCCCCAAATCGACAAGGCGCTGCAAGACTTCGAGCAGCTTTGCAAGGTCGTCAAAATGGAGCCCGGTCGTCGGTTCATCTAATATGTAGAGGGTCCGTCCGGTATCAGGACGGGCAAGCTCAGCCGCCAATTTGACCCGCTGTGATTCACCACCAGAAAGGGTCGGTGCAGGCTGGCCAAGAGAGAGGTAACCCAAGCCGACATCACATAACGTCTGCAGACCTTTACGAATTTTAGGGATCGTTGCAAAGAGCTCAAGCGATTCTTGACATGTCATTTCCAGAACGTCGCTGATAGCGTAGCCCTGATACTTCACCCCCAGCGTTTCTTGATTATATCGCTTACCATCACAGACATCGCATTCGACCCATACATCGGGCATAAAATGCATTTTAATACACTTTTGCCCATTTCCTTCACATGCTTCACAACGGCCACCTGGAACATTAAAACTAAAACGCCTGGCAGAATAACCTCTAAGCTTTGCCTCGGGTAACATCGCAAAGAGGTTTCGGATTTGCTCAAAAATACCGGTATAAGTCGCTGGATTACTGGAAGGTGAGTTCCCAATCGGTTGTTGATCGACTTGGATAACTTTGTTGATATGTTCAACACCAGTAATCTGTTCACAAGAACCAGGAATCGTACTCGCACGATGAAGAGTCCTTGCTAAAAAGTTATAAAGAACTTTGTTAACCAATGAACTCTTGCCACTACCACTTACCCCCGTTACACAAGACAAAACTCCAAGTGGAATTTGGACATCGATTCCTTTAAGGTTATTTTCACGGGCTCCTTCAATACGAATCCAGGAGATTGCCTCAGGCGACAAGAGGGGCGAATTCTTTCGGGCCTCTGACTCCCGCTTTCGAGTAGTTTTCCCCTTCTCTTTTAAGGTTTGTCTCTTCTTCCCTTTCTTTCCGGAAATAACACTATTTGATGGCATTCTCCTTTGGGTTGGAATTGGAATCCCTTTTGTACCATGAAGATAGGGACCCGTTACCGAGTTTGGTTGCCGAGAAACACCTTTTGGGGTTCCGTTAGCGACGATTTTCCCACCATGCTTTCCAGCAGCGGACCCAAAGTCATAAATCGCGTCGCTTGAAGCGATAACATCTTTATCATGCTCGACAACAAGGAGCGTGTTTCCAAGATCACGCAAGCGATGAAGAGCCTTGAGCAAACGTCCATTATCACGAGGGTGAAGCCCAATCGTCGGTTCATCTAGGACATAGAGAACACCACACAGGCCACTCCCTAGCTGACTTGCCAGACGAATACGTTGTGACTCTCCATTCGACAGCGTTTTGGCTTCTCGGGAAAGGGTGACATAATGTAATCCAACATCAATAAGAAACTGTAATCGGCTTTGAATTTCTCGAATGACCTCACCGGCGACCTTTTTCTGTTGTCTATCCCACTTCCATTTCTTTACCAAGGTATATGCCTCGGCCAATGGCATTTGGACAATCTCACCGATTGTTTTTCCCTGAAGACGAACAGCGGCTGCATCTTCTCGCAATCGCGTGCCGGCACAAGCCGAGCAATCGACCTCGTCAACAAATGGTTCAAGTTTCCTTCGGAAACCAGGGTTCACTCGAGAAGCCTCTTCAAGGGCAACATAGAGTCCTTTAAATTGAAACTGAAATATCGTCTTTTTACCTGACTTGTGTCTCTCTTTTTCCCATTTGGCTAACTCTTTTTTGTTGAGCTGGCCACTCTCTTTCCATATTTTTTTAGCCGCCTCCTCTTCGGCTTCCGTAATAGAAAGCCACTGATGACCTGGTTTACTACGGTGTTTACTACGGTCATTTCCTTGAAGAAGCAATCGCCGTTTGTCGGGCCGTAATTGGTCAAAGGGCTGGCCAAGTGGCAGATCCCAACCTTTGGCAAGGGCGAGTAACATCATTTGTGCAGTACGACTTGCAAGATTTGGCCAAAGAGCGATCGCTCCCTCGGCTAAACTAAGCTTGGGACTGTTTAACAGTGCCGATAAATTTGTACCGACCTGCTTCCCTAACCCTTCGCAAGCAGAACACCATCCTAAGGTACTATTAAACGAAAAATTATGAGGTGTCAGCCGCTGAAAGCTTTGGCCACAGTCATGGCAGGCCAGGTGTTGACTATGTGTTACCGATCGCCATTTTGTCTCAGGAACATTCGCCTCCCAATAGAGAACCTTGATGACTCCTTTACCGATTGCCAACCCCAGCTCGGTACTTTCGGTAATTCGACTTTGTCCACCTGGATTAATCGTTAGCCGATCGACGACAACAAAAAGATCATTTTTCTTTCTACGGTCAAAACTCGGCTTACTCTCAGAGAGGGTATACAACTTGCCATTGAGGAGAACACGCAAAAAACCGTTTCCTTCGAGTTCTTCCCAAAGATGCTCAGCCTCTTGGATATTCTCTAGCTCGACAGGCGCTAATAAAAGAAGCTTTGTACCTTCGGGTTCGGCTAGCAGTTTGTCGACAATTTGGTCAGTCGTCTGGGTGCCGACAGGAACTTCACATTCAGGACAGTAAGGAGTTCCAAGCCGTGCCATAAGAATCCGAAAATAATCATAAATTTCGGTAACGGTTCCGACTGTCGACCGAGGTGTGTGACCTAAGTTTTTTTGCTCAATAGCTATTGCAGGAGAGAGTCCTTCAATATGCTCCAGCTTTGGCTTTTGCATTTGACCGACAAATTGTCGAGCATACGAACTGAGACTTTCAACATAGCGCCGTTGTCCTTCGGCATAGATCGTATCCATCGCTAGGGAAGTTTTTCCACTACCACTTGGGCCGCAAAAAACCGACATTTGATCTCGGGGCACCCGAACATCAATCTTTTTAAGGTTATGTTGTTCAGCCTGCCGAACTTCGATAAACTCTTTATTTTTACCGACAAATTCATCGGCAGGTAAAGTGGCCTCCTTTTCTTTTTTGCTTAAAGCATTGCCATGATAGTAATCATTCAAAAGGTCGGCTGTCGGCGTTCCTCTCTTTTTCGCAAGTTCTCTTGGAGCACCTGTAGCAATTACTTCGCCTCCGGCATCGCCTCCCTCCGGCCCAATATCGATGATCCAATCTGAATTTCGAATAACATCAAGATTATGCTCGATAACCAAAACGGTGTTCCCCTTCTCAACGAGACTATGCAACAGATTAAGAAGAAGCTGAATATCGTGGAAATGGAGACCCGTCGTTGGTTCATCAAGGACATAGAGGGTTTTGCCGGTACTCCGCTTTGAAAGTTCTCGGGCCAACTTGATCCGTTGTGCCTCACCACCAGAAAGAGTTGGCGAAGGTTGACCAAGCTTTAAATAGTCAAGACCGACATCGTGAAGGGTTTTGAGCTTATCATAAATTTTAGGAATATTCTCAAAAAGCTCCATCGCTTGTTGAATATCTAGCTCAAGAACATCGGCGATCGAATGATCTTTAAAGCGAACCTGTAATGTTTCACGGTTAAAGCGGTGTCCCTCGCAGACAGGACATGTCACCCAAATATCGGCCAGAAAATCCATTTCGAGCCGATTACTGCCATTTCCCGAGCAAGCCTCGCAACGACCACCTGATACATTAAAACTAAAACGTCCAGGCTGATATCCGCGCCTTTTCGCATCTGGCAAGGAGGCATAGAGTTTTCGAATTTCGTCCCAGACCTTGATGTAGGTAACAGGGTTACTCCGTGGAGTCCGTCCAATGGGTGATTGATCAATGGCAATGAGTTTGTCCAGGTGTTCTTGCCCCAAGAGTTCGACATACTCCCCAGGATTTCCTTCGCCACGATTGAGGTCTCTATGCAAGGCTTCTTTGATAATGTCGTTTACTAACGAGCTTTTACCACTACCACTAACACCTGTTACACAAACAAAAACCCCTAACGGAATATCAACATCGATCCCCTTCAAGTTATTATGACGCGCCCCACGTATTTGTAGCTGTTTCCCATTAAACTCCCTCTCTTGAAAGGTTCTCTTAACCTTTTCTTTGCCAGAAAGAAACTTTGCCGTAAGGCTACGCCGACTTTTAAGAAATTCCTGGGGGCTCCCCTGTGCAACAATTTCTCCACCACGCACACCAGGGCCAGGGCCAAAGTCGACAAGATAATCGGCAGCATTCATTGTCTCTTCGTCATGCTCAACGACGACAACGGTGTTACCCATATCTCGCAAAGTTTTCAGCGTGCCAATAAGACGCTGATTATCCCTTGCGTGAAGGCCGATAGAAGGTTCATCCAAAATGTAGAGAACGCCGACCAACCCACAACCGATTTGGCTTGCAAGACGAATCCTCTGCGCCTCACCACCTGACAGAGTCGGTGCCGTTCGCTCAAGTGAAAGATATTCAAGGCCGACATCTTTGAGAAAATTCAGGCGACCGCAGATCTCTTTAAGGGGCTCTTCTGCAATCACTTCTTCTGTTTTGCTAAGTTGAACTTTTGCAAAAAAGTCGGCTGCCTCTTTAACCGATAACTGACATGCTTCAGGAAGAGAGAGCGTTTGACACATACCCCCTTCTTCATCAAGAGAGGTAATCGTTACAAAACAGGCCTGAGGGTTTAGACGCTTCCCTTCACAATGGGGACAGCTTTGGCGGCGCATATATTTTTCATATTGGCGTAATTTTGGCTTGCTTTTGGTTTCACGATACTTCTCCA
This sequence comes from Pirellulaceae bacterium, assembly GCA_028066335.1. Lineage (GTDB taxonomy): Bacteria > Planctomycetota > Planctomycetia > Pirellulales > Pirellulaceae > JALCBQ01. The sequence goes on along the minus strand of JALCBQ010000014.1, from coordinate 19,215 downwards.
GGAATTGCCCGATGATTCCCGAGAATGTTCCGCCATACTTGATCGGTGAATTACCTCCGCGCCAGGTAAATGTGATATTCGCTTTCCCCGTTCCCCAAAGCCATATTTTTTTGAGCTCATCTGATAACATCCCCCATGGTGTCTCTAACATTGTTCCTGAAGGGATCGCCTGCTTCCGCTCAATCGTATCCGCTACCCCTTGATAGATATGGCGTCGCCAACGGCCCATATCTTTCCACTTTCCTAAAATTTCAAAAGCACCATCTTTAAAAGGCAACTCTTCATCAGGGATAAGCAAATCTGGGTCAAAGGAAAATAATTCGCCAAGGCCGTCGCACTCCTGACACATTCCATGTGGACTATTAAAACTGAAAAGTTGTGGCTCGGGCGTTTCAAAACTATGAGAACAATAGACGCAGGCGTAATCTTCAGAGAAAAAAAGTTCTTCTTCCTGAGTAATTTCCTGAATATTTATATTACTTTTAGCAGCTATTTTGGAGGCCGAATCGACCAATGCAATTAACTTTCCCTTTCCTGTTGCCAATGCGAGTTCGACCGCTTCGGCGAGCCGGCCTCTGACTTTCTTTCGAATCTTCAGCCGGTCAATAACGACCTCAATCTGATGGCGCATCTGTCGATCGAGAGGTGGAACATCTTGCAATGTCGAGATCTCGCCATCGACACGAACCCTTGCAAACCCCTCCTTCTGAAGGTCGATAAAAAGGTCTTTGAATTCACCCTTCTGATTTTGGACAACGGGTGCAAGGATTTGAACTTTTGTCTCCTCAGGTAAACCCAGAATCTGTTCTAAAATTTGGTCCCGAGTTTGCGAGGTAAGCTGACGACCACAATCTGGACAATGCCCTTGGCCAATCCTTGCATAAAGGACTCTTAGATAGTCATAAATTTCGGTAATGGTTCCAACGGTTGATCGAGGATTGTTTCCCGTCGATTTTTGAGAAATCGAAATCGTCGGCCGTAATCCAGAAATCATATCGACCTCTGGTTTGGGCATTTGTCCTAAAAACTGTCTCGCAAAGCTCGAAAGACTTTCGATGTACCGCCGTTGCCCTTCTGCATAGAGGGTATCAAAAGCGAGCGAGCTTTTTCCACTTCCACTAACGCCCGTTAGGCAGATCAACTGGTTTTGGGGCAGTTCAAGCTTGATATTTTGCAAATTGTGCTCACGAGCACCGCGCACAACGATCGAAGTATCTGTCATAGAAATATTTAGAAATGCCAAATGGAGCGCAAAACAAAAACCTGTATTGTAGTCAACAATTGTTCAGGTCTGCAAGCTGCCCTGTTTTGACGAGCGACTCTTTCCCTCTTTTTTCGAAAAGTCTCGTTCTACTTTATATAAAAAAGAAGTCTCTTCTTCAAACGAACTCTCTAGCCTTGATTTATCAAGGCCCGATAATAGATATCTTCGCCTAACAATCTGCTCTTTCCTCGATAACATTGCGGTGTATCCATAACCTTTTCGACTCCAATGCCCGCAACAGGCGAAGGCGCCAGGGAAGACCCAAATATTTTGGGTCCTACAAAAACATGTACTTCGTCGACTTGCCCCAAATCAAAAAGATTTCCTAGAAGTTGGCCACCACCCTCAACGAGAAGATTGGTCATCTTTTTCCGAGCTAATTCCTTCAATAAAAAATCGAGCCGCTTAAGATGCCCCTCGCCTTCTGTAAGGACCAACTCGCAACCACTATTTCGAAGAACGTTGCACTTGTTATCGTCTGCCTCTTTACCAACAGCGATAATCGTCGGTACTTCAAGAGCCGTTTGGACGAGCTGGCTCTTAAGATCAATTTTAGCAAGGTGGTCAACAATAATTCTGGAGAGAACCCGCTCTCCGGCTGGCCGTGGAATCAGAGAGGGGTCGTCGGCCAGGGCAGTGCCACTGCCGATCATTACTCCATCGACTCGACGACGAATCTCATGGACAATTTCTCGTGACAAAGAGTTGCTAATCCATTGACTCTCACCCGTTTTGGTTCCAATTTTTCCATCGAGGGTCATAGCCCATTTGGCCAAAACCCAAGGGTACCCTCTTTCGACCATTTTTAGATAGGGTCCATTGAGAAGGTTTGCCTCCTTTTCAAGAGGTCCCATCTCTACTTCGACACCAGCTTTTTTGAGGAGAGCAATTCCTTGCCCCGAAACCTCAGGATATGGATCTTGTTGTGCAATAACAACACGCCTTACCCCCGCCTTAATCAATGCCTCGGCACATGGAGGTGTTTTCCCGAAATGGCTACATGGTTCTAGCGTAACGTATGCCGTTAAAGACCAAAACTGCCTTTGGGTATTAAGCCTTTTAATCGCATTGACTTCAGCATGCGCCTCTCCATACTTCTCATGCCAGCCAAAACCGGCAATTGCACCGAGAAGAGTGCTTCGGCTCTCCCCCTCAGAGGCAAGAAAATTCGACAACTCCAAGAAACCATCGTACTGGCTTTCATCGAGAAGGCGTTTCAGTTCTCGCCAATTGGCATCGGATAAAAGTGACTCTTCTTTGTTTTGAGACCCAATCCCTTGTTTACCCAGAGCCGATTCTTCAACAAGAACGGCTCCGACCATTGGGTTAGGCTCGGCCGAGCCCTCTCCACGACGTGCAAGTCGCAAAGCAAGGGCCATATAAAATTTGTCAAACTGCGGCTGCCTGTAAAGCGTCATGTCACTCCCAATAAGAAAACGATTTAGCCTTACTCCATGCCGGGTACCCAAAGCTTTGAGGTCTTTTGTGGTTCGCTTGATTCCATTCCAGGCTGAGTAACTGAAGGAGATGCTGGTCCAGGCGTTCCGACGGCTGGGGCTCCTGGCGACATGCCGGGTGGCATCCCTTGTGGTGAAATGACACCGTGTTGAACAAGTATTTGGTAGACAGCACGAGAAACCTCGGCATCTTGGGCATACTCCGTCTGGAAAACACCTAATAGTTGCTGAACCTCTTGAACCTGTCTTTGCTCCAATCGAATATCTAGTTCAGCAATAAGATAGGAAGCGACCGGCCTCCCCTTCTCTTTCGCCACCTCTTTCGCTTTGGCCAGCAGCTCAAGAGCTTCTCCCGGATCGTTTGCTAAACGGGCGAACATACCGTAAACGTAGTCGGTCGTCGCTTCGGTAGTTCCATCCCGTTTTATCAATTCATTTCCGAGCATACGTGCGGCACGGCGTGCGCCTGACATGGTGGCACGCCTAAAGGCCAGGCTCAAATCGTCGTCGGGCAAAAGCTCAGCGGATAGCCGTGAGAGACGAACCAAGGGGAGAGCCCCTACTTCTACATCGAAAGAGAGGTTACTTGGCTTTTCTAACGAAAGCGTTTTTCGCAATTCGTCAAAGTCAAAAGTCCACTCATTCTGTTCTCCCATAAGTTCTAACAAGAAGAGAGAAGCCTCTAGCTTTGTCTTTAAACTCGGGTTTTTTGACGCTTCGAGTGGAGTTTTTCCATCAAGGGTTGAGAGCTCTCTGTTAAGCCACCCCTTGAGGATAGTCTCCTTTCGGTGCGATTCGGCAAGCTCTTTTTTCTTAGCCTCATCAATACCTGCCGGCAAGTGATAGTTCCAATTCAATAAATGGGAGACAGCCGACACTTGGCCGATGACCTCTTCTTCCTGTTCTTTCCTCAAAGTCATTCCAAAAGATAGGTCTTTAAGGTGTTGCTGGACCGTGGCAAAGTTATCGTCGCGGGTTACAATGCAGTCGAGTCGGGCTTCACGATCGGTCTGCTTACCGTAGTACAACATCTCCCCGAGGACAAGTGGCGTTTCTTTCAAAGTAAGTTTATCTGACAACTCTGGGATTGGTTTATCAAGTAACCAATAGGCGGCCTTAGGTGGCGGGTTGCTATCTTCTGTTTTAAGGAGCTGAGGGTCGATTGGCATTTTCTCGACCAGTTTTTCACTCGATAGTCTCTCAAGAAAACCGTCACCATCCGAGAGAGTAACTTCGATCTTGACGACATCAAGCTGATCTTCATACGTTTTTGCATCTATCAACTGGGCAAGGGCTTCTGCCTCGATCGCTTCCTCTTCAGAACAGCCCTCAGAGCTGGCAACTCCTCGCCAAGCCTCAACCGTTTCGATCAGGTCACCTAACCACGAGGCCAATATCGCTATATTCTTGAGGATTGGATATTGCCCCGGATTGTTTTTGTCGAGTTTTCTAAAGAGTTCCTTACCATTTGCCCAACGCCCCGCTGCTGCAAGCTGGAATGCCTCAGTAAACTCTTGAGCATAAGGGGTCGCGTTAGCCGCCTCTTCTAAAAGAAAGTCTTGCTTAAGCAAGAGTGGTACTTGAGGTGCGCTGTTAATCTGTGTCAATAGTTGCAATGGCAGTGGATCATTCTCACCTGCCAAAATCGCCTGAAGCGACAAATGGCCCCGTGCTGCCAAGAGATTGTTCGCCTCTAAAAGAGATTGTGAAACAAGGCTAATTGCCTCATAGACTTGAGGAGAGAGACTTTTCCCTAAATTCTCAAACGACTTTTGTAATTTCCCAATGGCTGCGTTCGGTTGCTTTTGTAAAGCGGCCCAAATTGCATCATAGGCGTGTGCCGATGGGTTGCCCGGGCAAGCTGTGACAAACTGTTCAATCGCTTCCGCCACTTTCCCGAGTTCTTCAAGTTGCAACAACAAAGAACAGCGCAAAGAGAGAAGGGCCGGGTTTTTGGGGTGTTGTCCCAAGAGACGCTCAACCTCTTGTAACGCAGCCAGACGCTGCTCCCCTTTGATTTTGGCCAGAATTTTTTCAAGTTCATTGCTCAAATCGTTGCAGCAATATTTCAGTTTTTCGCCATTACCACAAGGACACAGGTTATAAAGATCAGTCACCATATTTCCCTACCCGTTACTGTTAAATTCTATTTTCAAATGAAAAGCTTATTTCTACCTAACTTGGCAGAAAGACATTATATCTTCAAAACGAGCTACCGACAAAGGACGAACTTCCCACCAAAAGAAACTTTTCACACCTTAGCCTAGCCTCACGGCCTCTCAGGCTGTTTTTCTTCTTATTCGAAGATTCCGCTCCCAATGACGAGAAAGTACCGGGAAAGGGTTTAGTTGAACTCCATTTATCGATAAAATGGGCATCTTAAACCAAACCTTTTCCTGTGGCCCCTTATTGATAGGAATATTTCATGCGAATCGGCCTCTTTTGCTCTGGTGGCGATGCCCCTGGCATGAATGCCTGTACTCGTGCAATCGTCCGAAGCGCTCTCTCGAAGGGGCATGAGGTTGTCGGCATTCTGCGAGGGTACCAAGGGCTTCTCGAAGAACGATTTTACTCGCCTGTTGACATGCAAGGAACACAACCATCGGAAAAGGCATCCCCTCCTTTATTTCGCATGCGGGATGTCTCAGGATGGAGTAATGTCGGCGGTGCCTTTCTTTATAGTAGCCGTAGTGAAGAATTTCGCCAAGAAAGTGGTCAAAAGAGGGCGGCAGCTGTTTTAAATAAATATCATATTGACGCATTAATTCCGATCGGTGGCAACGGGACTTGTGCCGGTGCTATGGCCCTTTCCAAATATTGGAATGGACAAATTATTGGGTGCCCAGGAACCATTGACAACGATCTCTTTGGAACCGATTATACGATCGGTTTTTCTTCAGCTGTTGGGACAGCTGTTGAAGCAGTCGACAAGGTTCGTACAACGGCCGAAAGTCACCAGAGAATGTTCCTTATCGAGGTAATGGGTCGTCATAGTGGATATATTTGTCTCTATACTGCACTCGCTGCCGGTTGCGAAATGGTCTGCATACCAGAAACACTTAATGACTATCCTGGCCTCATTGCACATCTCCATGAGCTGAAAGAAAGAGGCAAAAAATCGATCATGCTTGTTGTTGCAGAAGGAGATGAAGGAGGAGGGGTTGTTGGCGTCAAAGAAGCATTAGAAAAACAGGGGTGTCCCTACCCTATGCGGCTCGTTATTTTAGGCCATTTATTACGGGGCGGAAGCCCGACACCTGGAGACAGAATTTTAGCCAGCCGCCTCGGTGACTACGCCGTCACTTCGATTCTTTCAGGAGAAACAGGCGCAATGGCTGGCGAGGTCGCCGGCCAGCTTACCTTAACTTCTTTTGAAAAAGCAGTAACAACCGCCAAGCCGATACCACAAAGCATGCTTGATCTTTTAGAGACCCTTTCGAGCTAATACACCACCACCTGTTAAGGCCCGTTCCATGAGTTCATTTGCCATTATTTTGCCAGCGGCCGGTAAAAGCAGCCGCTTTGGAAGCCCCCATTACAAAAAAGTTTACGCCAAGATCAACAACAAACCCGTTTGGCAATATTCAGTCGAACAATTCCAATCTTTCGAGCAAGTAAAACAAATCCTTCTGGTTATCCACCCAGAAGACAAAACTTTCTTCAGCGAAAATTACTCGGCAACTGCCGCGTTACTCGGCTGCCAAGTCGCTCTAGGGGGTAAAACAAGAACCGACTCTGTTGAAAACGGCCTTACCCTTGTCGATTCCTCCATTACTCATATCGCCGTCCACGACGCAGCACGGCCCTGTGTTAAAAATGATGATCTACGGAAATTATTCGACAAGGCTCAAGAGAGTTCAGCAGCAATTCTAGCAACACCAATTACGAGCACTCTGAAAAAAGGAAATTCAAAAGGGCACATTCTTTCGACAAAGTCTCGGGAAAATCTCTGGGCAGCGCAGACTCCCCAGGCATTTTCTAAGGAGCTCCTTCTACAAGCCTATCGTCAGAAAAAAGAAGGGGTAAACTATACCGACGAATCGAGCCTCGTCGAGCCACTTGACCACCCTATTACCATGGTCGAAGGGTCCCGCCAAAATATTAAAATCACTACACAAGATGATCTTGAGTTAGTAAAAGCGATTCTCTCCAAGCAGGCACGACAACAAACGAACCCATTTCCCTTTTGACAAGCCCAATACCAAAATTGATTATCAATCTGGTGACCAAAGTCGCCGTCCACCCTCAACGGGCAAACAGACACCCGTTATAAAATCGTTCTCCAATAAAAATTCGACCGTGTGAGCAATATGGTCTGCCGTCCCTCCTTTTTGCAAGAGGGTCTGAGAAACGACACGATTTTTTTCTTCTTCTGAAACATTTTCTTGAAAGAGGACCGGTCCAGGCAAGATTGCGTTAACTCTAATGTTTGGGTTTTTCTTACCTAACTCGACTGCTAAATTTTTTGTTATTGTTTCGACCGCTCCCTTCGAAGGAAAGTAGGCGGCGTAATTCAGGTAGGGCCTTACCGTCGCCCAGTCGCCCAAGTTAACAATAACTCCCCCTGTTTTTTGCCGTACCATAACAAGGCCGACCTGTTGTGCACAAACAAAAAGTCCAATACTATTGATCTCAAAATGTCTTCTTAGGTCGTCTGGAGTGACTTCTTGTAACTCTTTCTTTTCCCAAATAGCTGCGCTGTTAACCAAGCCATCGATTCGACCAAAATGGCGTACCACCGAGTCGACCATTCCCTTTACTTCACCAGAATTCTGAAGGTCGGCCTGCACGACGATCGCCTTTTTTCCCGTTGGGTCAATTTCAGCGGCTAATTCACCGGCCTCACCAAAGGAGCGATTGGCATGAATAGCAACCCGATAGGGGCCATTCGCTAATCGGTGAACGATCGCTCTGCCTACCCGCTTTGCACCTGCACCTGTTACTAAAACGACAGGAGAACTCGTTCCAAATACTTTTTGGACGTCCATTGAATTTTCTTTGTATGTAATAAAGAAAGCTTGCCACCAAGGACAAGCTTACTCGAATTCGACCATCTCTCAAGCAGATACTTTTTCTACTTCCTTGTTTTCTTTTTTAGGACCTCTTTGGGTTCAGTCGGTTCATTATGGTATTGAACGATAATTTCCCACGCTTCTTCGGCCGTTTCAGCGAAGTCGATCAAATCAAGGTCATGGTCGGCGATCACCCCTTCATCAGCCATAAAATGAAAATCGACAACCTGTTCCCAATACTTTCTTCCAAAAAGGATAATCGGTATGTTCTGCATACACTCGGTCTGACGCAAAGTCAGTGCGTCAAAAAGTTCATCCAAAGTTCCAAACCCGCCAGGGAAAACGACCAAGGCTTTTGCTCGTAGTAAAAAGTGCATTTTGCGTACTGCAAAATAGTGAAACTGAAAACAGAGGCCCGGTGTAATATAAGGGTTAGGTTCTTGTTCCTGCGGCAATGTAATATTAAGGCCGATCGAGCTTTTGTTCGCTTCAAAGGCGCCTCGATTTGCCGCCTCCATAATCCCAGGGCCACCTCCGGTAATGATATGGTATTCATTGCCAGTCTCTTTGAGGCAACGGGTTGAGACAATATTGGCAAATTCTTTTGCTGCGTCATAGTACCCTGATTTGTCTAAAACTCGCTGTGCCCGCTGAACCTCTCTTTTCCGACGAGGATCTTTCGGAGTTTTTTCAAGTTGCATTTTTGCTCGGTCCAGCCGCTTTAATGCTTCAGGCCGCTCAACAATCTGGGTTCCACCAAAGGTTACAACTGTGTCTTGGATATCTTGATCGACAAGAGCTAACTCAGGTTTGAGCATTTCAAGGTGCATACGCATCGGCCGCAGCTCTGGACTTTTTATAAAAGCAGTATCATATTCAGCTAAACGGTAACTAGGCGACTTGACGATTTCTTTTAAATTTTCTTCGATGTAGTCAGGCATTTTTTCCTCTTGTATCGATCTGGGGATATTCATGAATGTTCTAGATTTTCGGCTATATAGCTTCTCTAAAATATTTGTTACATTTCCTCTCGCAGAAGGAAACTATTTCCAAAAATCAGAATATCGACCACTCCCTGCCCCTACAATCAGACCAACCGAAGTAAACCTACCCGATCCCCAGGAAGACAATAATCGCAGTAAAGAAAAGAAGAAGGCTCCAGAGGTACTCAGGGACTTCCTTTTTTCTGACCTTTGCAAAGATCACTAACAGAATTAGGGGAGGTGTTGAATAGGCTAAAAGGGCAATCATTCTAGGCCAACCAAGATAAATCCCTAATAGCTCATACTGGGCTGCCAACGCCCACCAACTACGTCGATAAAAATGGGTAGAACTACGATAGACAACCCAGGAAAGGGAGCCACCGATAACAACCATAGAAGCGCTATAGAGTAGCAGCAATAAAAATCGCTCACCCATGGAGTTGAGATAACTCACCCCACCCCAAAGAGAGCTATCTGCTAAAACAAGGCGATCCCACCAACTATTCGGGCCAAGATCGATCCATAATACCGGTGCAAACAAGACGAGCAGCAGTCCCAAAAATTCACCAATAACTGGGAGCCGAAGAGGGACCTTTTTCCGGTCATACCCAATCGCTGTAATAGAGCCTAAAAGACAAAACAAGAGAAAGTAGGCACTATATCGTACCCAACCTGCTGCAGGTATCTCAAAGACCTCTACAAACAACCAATGGTCGTGGGGATAATAACGGCTTAGCTTTTCGAGGACTGCCAGCGAGTGTTTTGAAAATATTTCTCGCAGTGCAAGGAGAAAAGAAACGATTGCAAAACTGAGCTCAACCATTGGATAACGGATTGAAATTGGGCCTAGGCAGTGTCGACATTTTGCCCCAAGGAACAACCAACTAAAAACTGGGATATTATCAAACCAACGAATTGGCACCCCACAGTAATAACAGTGTGATCCCGGAATACTAAGGCTCTGGCCATTAGGCATACGAAAAATGACAACGTTCAAAAAGCTACCTACAAAGCCACCAAACGCAGTCAACCATAACAGTAGAATTATATCTTTTAAATAAGCTAGTAGTTCAAGATCGAGCATTATTCGCTTACCTTGGCCAACATGTTAAGGGAAAATGGGGAGTTACAGATACCTTGCCAACGGGCCTCCCTTAGCGGCCAGAGCGTCGACTTTTGCCATGACTTTTGGATCTTCTACCAGCGCCGGGGCGTGTCTATTTTTTTTACGGGCATCTAAAACCAATGATCCATGGACACCAAAATGTTTCTCATGAATAAAAGGCTCTATCCCTAAAACATCAGAGGCGGGGTTTGTTCGGGTGAAAACTACCCATAAGAAGTTTGCCCATGATCTTGCAACAAAATCACTCTCGTCAACTAAAACGATCAGAGGAAACTGGTTGATCGAATCTTTCTTGGTAAAACTTTTACAAAACCGGAGCAAGCTCTCCTCGGAACGACAAAAAACCGAATCATCTCCCCTCCCGTCCATGCCCACGCTATCTTTTACGGAGGGTCCTTCGATAACAAGTATTCCACGACGACATATTTTGGGATTGCAAAATCCATCAGGCAAGGTAAGTCCTGCCGGCAGTTCTCCAGATAACGATCGAACCTTTGGCCCCCTGGCTGCAACAACTACTTTCGACCCTCTGTTGACCCCACTACCCGAGTAGTCAAGGGTATCTATCGTTGTGTTTGTTTGAAAATGCAGGTCCCGGCTCCACTCGACTCTCTGCAAAATTTCTTCAAAAAAGTCACCTGTTTCAGAAAGCCGGAGATCTGGAACATCTGCCTCGTTGAGAATAAACAAAAATTTTGCCAATGAAAGCTGGCCCTGGCCCAAAATCGCATTCGCCTGTGTTAATAGTTCTTGTGGGTGGCTTTCATCCTGAAATGGGGTATAACGTTCGCTGCCGATGGCAAGCAACAAGGGGTGTACCCCAGCCTCATCGACGGCATGGACCCCTTTTACCCCTGACAAAACGGTTGGAATGACCGGCCCTGTAATTTCGTGAATGATCTCGCCAAAGAATGTATCTTCTTGTGGTGGACGACCGACCACGGTAAACGGCCAAATTGCTCCCTTGCGATGATAAACCTTCTCGACATTCAGGACAGGATACTCATGTTGCAAGCTGTAGTATCCAAGGTGATCACCAAAGGGGCCTTCAGGAAGAAGTTGCTCTGGATCGACAGTACCACAAATACAAAAATCGGCGTCGGCATAGATAGCAGGTCCTTCGGCCCGAGCGACCATAGGGATTCGATGGCCTGCAAGTGCGCCGGCAAAAGTCAGTTCACTCATCCCTTCGGGGAGTGGCATAACAGCAGCCAACGTCATCGCCGGCGTACCACCAACAAAGATATTCACCCGGAATGGTTTTTTTGAGGCAATCGCCTCTTGGTGATGGACACCTATTCCACGATGAATTTGATAGTGAAGGCCGACTTGTCGATCGGGTCGGTACTCGTTTCCCGAAAGCTGAACACGATACATGCCAAGATTCGATTTTTTCCAACCCGGCTGTAACGCACTTTCCGAATAGACCTGGGGCAATGTTACAAAAGCGCCGCCATCCTTTGGCCATGAGATAACTTGTGGCAACTGGCTAATATCGGTCGTCGATTCGAAAATAGCACCACGTCGAACTTTTTTGGGTAATGTGTGACAACCGGCCCGAGCAAGAGACAATCCACTTTTCCAGTGATTCCTGATTGAAGCGGGGTCCACCTTAAGATCAATTAATTTTTGAACCGTCGCTAGTGTTGATCGGAAAAGAAAATGGACGCGATCTTTGGAACCAAAAAGGTTGGAAACGGCTGGAAACGAGCATCCTTTAACATTCGTAAACAGAATAGCAGGCCCTGACGACTGAAAAACACGCCGGTGAATTTCTGCCATTTCCAGATTCGCATCGACCTCCTCGTTTATGCGAATAAGATGGCCATTTTTTTCCAGGTCGTTCGTCGTCTGCTCAAGCGATCGGTACACGCTATGTCTATCCTTTTTACTGACGAATATTGCTCAAGTAGCAGAGAAGCCTCAACCATTACAAGACAGAAGTAAAGAAATACCGCGTTATATGAAAAAAAACAGGTGCTGCAAAACAGATTGAATCTAACCGATCCAAAATACCGGCGTGTCCCTGAACGAGAGTCCCGTAATCGTTGACCCCTCGATCACGCTTGATTGCCGACATTGTCATACTTCCAGTGAATCCCATAACAGCTGTAACCAAAGCAATACAAGGTGCCTGCCACCAGTTAAATGGTGTAAACCAACTTAGGAGTGCCCCGACTAACATCGCTGTAATCATTGCACCGAAAAAACCTTCCCAGGTTTTACTGGCGTTGATATTCACAGCGATAATACGTCGACCTAAAATTTTGTCCCAGACAAACTGAAATATATCTCCGATTTGTACAAGCAAGACAAAATAAAATAAAAGACCAAAGGTCGCTCCTGTCCCTTGAACACTGTTCCAAACAACCTGTTCCTCAAGAGGGGCAGCTAACATTTCGGTCGTGTATAGCTTTAAATCGAGGAGCGCTGGAGCAAAACTAAGAGAATAGACCGTAATTAAAAGACCGACCTGTATTTTGGCCGTTCGCTCTAAAAATCGCTTATAGTCACCAGCCAAGGCAATTCGTGCCGATATTAACAACGAACCGTATACCGGAATTAAGATACTGTAAAGGCCATAAAAATCTTGTCCGAGGCCGACCAAAATGTACTGCAGCGGGGTTAGCAAAAAGAAGACCCAAAACAATGCACGATGGTCACCCCGACGAGTTGGAGTCATTGTAATAAATTCGCGGAGTGCCCAAAACGAGATAAATCCGAACAGGACGACGGTATACCCTCTTCCTAAAATTGCACCTGCTACCAAAATCGCAGAGAGTAATAACCACGCACGAATTCGTTGATTAAAAGAGATAACAATAGAAGCGTTGACAATACCTTCTGATTGGTGTTTTAAGAACTTCCCCGCTAAAAACACAGCCACCAATAGAGCAAGGACACTCCCCAAAAGAATGTGGGTTGCGTTGTTCAAAGACATCAACTCAACGACAGAGACAGTCGGCCCTTCAGCCAACATCCCAGAAGAAAGTGAGAGGGTATCTAACAACCAATTCATACGTTTATCTATCTTTTAAACTCAAAACAGCCTGGTGGGCACGATTAAGAAAATCATTTTTTGATTCGCCATTTTCAAGCCAGATGGGCTCACCAAATGTGATCGAACTCAACAGGGGAACGGGCAGGAATTCGCCCCGAGGTAATACCCTGTTAACATTGTCAATATAAACAGGAACAAGCTCAATATCAGGACGTTTTTTCCCCAAGTGATAAAGCCCACTCTTAAACTTTTGCATTTGACCATCAAGACTTCGCCCCCCTTCAGGAAAGACGATAATCGAATAAGTGTCCCCCATCTGTTCCAACATGACATTGATCGGGTTACGGTGAACCTTTACATCTTTTCGATCGATTAACATCGCATTAAAGGAACTGGCGGCATACCGCTTAATAGAGCTACTGGCCCAATAATCGGCAGCTGCCACAGGGCGAACCAAGGAACGCATCGCCCTTGGTAGTGCCGACCAAATCACCAAAGCGTCAAGGTGGCTAGTGTGGTTCGCAAAATAAATCCTCTGGCAACTATCAGGCTGGCAGTGCCGCCAGCGCGCAGAGGCTCCACTGAGCAGTTTTGCCGCAAAAGCCAAAACCAAACCTGTTAATCGAACATGCCATGGAGCGGTCTGCATTTTTTTCCTAAAGATAAGGGCCTAAAATCTATTTACCCCTATTTTACTTGACCTATAGCCAAATAACAGTCCTCTTCAATAGATTTCAAACATTGCCTACTTCGTTTATCTGCCCGCCAGAAGAAGTGCCTCTTCTTTTTTTTGGTAAATTTCTTCTAACATCGTCTCGTAACCCTTCACCATTGCCAATAGAGACCAATTTTTCTCGATATGCCTCCTTGCGGCGACACCCATCGCCTTTCGCTTTTCGGCATTTTCAAGAAGGCTTAGCCAACACAGAGCCCCATTTTCGGCATCACCTTTTTCAAAAAGAAGGCCATGTTGCCCTTCCTTGATGACCTCGGCAACAGACCCGACTTTTGTTGAAACTACCGAGATGCCGCAGGCCATCGCCTCCATGAGGGAGACGGGATTCGCCTCGTTATCTGAGGTTAAAACACCCAGGTCAAACGCAGGCCACAATTTTTCAATTTCGGTCGAAAGGCCGACGAGATGGACCTTTCCCTCTAGCCCTAGCTCAAAGATTTTCCTTTGCAAATAAGCCCGTTCTTCACCTTCTCCAACGATTACAAAATGGGCCGAATCTATTTGTCGAGAGACCTTTTTAGCGATCTCCAGAAATAGAGTGTGGTTCTTTACGGGGTGGAGCCTTGCAACGATTCCACAAACGAGAGCTTCCTCTGGAATATTCCATTGCTTCCGAAATTTGGGGCGATAGTCTTTAAGACTATCATTGTTGTCAAGTGGCTGGAAACGATCACACTCGACTCCATTAGGAATGACAAATATTTTTTCTTTTGGAAATTTTTCGAACTCATTTAAGAATTTGCCATGCTCTTTGGCAACTGCAATAAAACCATCTGTTATGTTGGTAAGGGCTCTGTTAAGACGACCAACCCCGTCGGGCCAACCCGTCGAATGTAAGGCAGAGACGACGACAGGAACCCTGGCAATCTTTGCCGCTAACCTTCCCCAGAACATTTTGTCCCCGGCACCGACTGTAACGACTCCATCTGTTTTAATTTTTTTAAAAAGGCGAGACAAACGCCATAACACCCGGATATCGTACTTCGAGGAAAGAAGATGTTCGTAAACCGGAACCCTTTTACTAAGTATTTCCCCAAGTGTGCCCCGTTCTTTCAGGCAGCAAACAACAGGTGTAAACCGAGTCCGATCGATTTTTTCAATGAGGTTGTACAGTAATGTCTCCGCACCACCGTGGTAAAGGCTCGTCACGCAAAACGTTATGACCAACGGCCTTTCTTGACCACTGGATGATTTTCCTTCTGGTTGTTTGGTTAGCATATTATTTTTCAAAATAATTCCGGCAGCGGCCAACAAACTCGACAATCTGCCGCCTCTCCAAAGCGTTTAACAACCAGCCATAATAGAATCCAAATCCCATTACTGCTATAAATATCCCTAATCCCCAAACAAAAGGAAGACAAACCAAAAGTGGGACAAAAAGAACGAGCCAAAAACTATTTTCAAACGTTAGGCCAAACCGGACCAGTATTCCGTAAAGGACCAGTAGATTTATCCCATTTGCAAACATGGTTGCCCAAATGGCTCCATAAATGCCCCAATAAGGCAACAAAAAATAATTGGCAACGACATTAGCAACGACCCCGATTGCAAGTGGTACGATTGACCAACGAACATGTTCACTACACCAAAGGTAGGTAATCCAAATCGCTCCGATACTCCCCCAAATTGCATAAGCAAAGGCATAGGGCACAATCCCCAGGCCGAGATCGTATTTATCCTCAAAAATTATCTCATAAAGCCATGGAGAAATAAGGCAAATAAAGAAAGAGGCAAGCGTAAAGCCAAAAGCGAGTATCTTGGCAACAAACTGAACTTGAAACCCTGCCTTATGTTTCTCACCCTCTTCCCAATTCTTGACAAGGTAGGGTAAAAGGACACCACCGACCATAGAGGCGACTGCCAATAGTAAAATAGGGACAATTTTGCTGCTATGGTACTGACCGACAAGGGCTGTCGCTTGAGCGACATCATCGACGGAGAAATGGAGGATCATATACCGATCGGTAATCTCGAAAAGGTTTGCGCACAAATTCCCGAGCCAAATCCACATGGCAAACATCCCCAGACTTTTCCAATAGGAAGTTGTCGGCGGAAGCCCTTTATTCGGAAGCGAAGACCAATCTTTGAGTAACCAGTAACTACCCAAACAACATGCGCTTAGGCTACCAACCATATAAGCGATAATTGCCCCCGAGGCCCCCATCGCAAAAGGCCATAAAAGTAAAAGTCCCGAAGCGGCAAACAATAAACTATGCAAAAATTGCAAAATCGTTGCCCGACGAGATTGTCGAAAAGCGGTAAAAAGCTCGATAAACAGGTTAAATCCGACAACAAATAGAAGCCCACCAGCCAAAAGATAAATCAGTCGGCTTTGGCCAGGTTCACCAAAAATAAACCACGACCAATACTCACCACCGGCGACTAAAAGAAGGATTCCCCCTACCGTTAAAACAGCAGTTGCCTGAAACATCCATTTTAGAAATGGTCGTAAACCTTCTCGTTGCCGATAGTGTTCAACATACCGACCTAGAGTTCCTGGTATACCTAAAACAATAAGTGGTGCAAACATCGTTAAAAAACTATTGGCCATATTCCATTGACCTAGCTCATATGGCTCCATCGCCTGGCAGAACCAGACACTTCTTGCAAATCCGACACCACGCTGCACTATTGTCATTACAAAAAGAAAGAAAAGCCCCATCACCAGACTGTCCTCAACGAGTTGCCCCTCGCTGCGCGCAGAAGAGTCTTCACTGCTCTTTCCCTGCAGTGAGAATTCATCAAGCTCTTTATTGACAAAGACTTCAACCATCGTCTGGTCCTATGGTCCTAATGAGAACGACTTAAAAAGAGACTTTCTTTTCCTCGAATTTTTCCACATCTGCAGCCAGTTTACGGAGATCGTATGACAACCAGTTTTTAAACCGGATCATTTCAGGATCGGCGTGAATACGCTTTAAGTGGTAGCTTTTCTCACTGGGAAAGTTATAACCACCATAAGCTGAGACAGCCCCTAAAAAACCTTCCTCTTGTAACATTTCAATGACAAGCTTGTTTAAGTTTTGAGGCAAGCCAAATGGAAACGCAAAATAGTTAACGGGCTTTTGGATCCACTGCGATAGCTCTCTTGCCGGCTCAATGACTTCTTTCCAAAGCTCGTTTCTTTCATGAATTTTTCCGAGATCTGCGTGAGAAAATGTGTGTGCCCCAATATCAACCCCATCTTTACTTAACCCTTGAATCTCTTCTTTGGTATTCGGCTTTAAGTAACAACCATTTTCTCTATCATGAGGAAATGGCTCTTGCGAGAGAAGATAATAGTTCGAAACAAAGTAGGTACAAGGTATTTGATGCTCTATAAGATAAGGCAAAGCAAACTGACAATTATCGGCATAACCGTCGTCAAAGGTAATCACGACTGCTGGTTTTCGGTTTTGACCTGTTTCAAGTCGGCGTTGAGCTTCCTGCAGCGAGATAATCTCGAATGACTCTCGCAAAAAGTCGATCTGTTTGCGAAATTTTCCTGTTGAGATTGTCCATGAATTTGGCTTCTCATCGGCAACCCGATGATAAAACAAGATGGAAATTGGGAGTTGGCCACCCTGGATTGCCTGGCGACAGTACCACCACCTCTGAGGTTGACTAAGCCAATAATAGGCAGTCAGAGCAAGCTGTTTTCCAAAGTGCATTTTACTATTCCCCAAGACCAACGGACGAAAACCCTGATTTGATCCACGTCTTTACTTTTTCACTTGCTTTCCAGATATTTCGCCGTATTTGGGCCGACGCTTTGTCTGGAAACACCCGATAGGTCGCCGATTGCAAAGGCTCGGCACGAAAATGTTTTTTATAAGGCTCATCACCTCGCATAAAATCATAGCCGGTATTTCCTTCAAGGATTGCTTTCTCAATCATTGCAACATTGACCAGACGCCCCGGCTCGAGCGAAAGTGAATCAGGATCAATCCCTGATTGGTAGGCGTACGATACCTGATTCCCCAAAAGGTGAAAATCGACCGCAATCGGCACCTTTTCATATTCGACAACATAAAGCCCTAATTGTTCTTCGCCAAAGAAAAGCTCGGCCGCCTCTCGTAAAAACCCGGAAAATCGGGGAGAGGTAAAGCACCCCTCTTCTCCTAAACTTTTTCTTCGCTTCTGATGGAGCTCAACAAATACCTCCCAATAACGATCGAAGGTCTCTTTTGAGTCCGCTGTTTTCAAAACTGCTTTTTTCGTATCGAGATGGTGTTTTTTTGAACGACGAATTTGCTTACGATGCGATTTCGATTGCATTGCAAGATAGGCTTCCCAATCATCAGGCAGGGTAATCCGCCAACAATGTTCTCCCTCTGTAAAGTCGACGCTATTACCCAAACCCTCAAGCTCTTCAAAGAAATGGGTGAGTGTAATTTCGGATGTTATACAACCTTCGAACTCCAGAAGGTCCCAATTCCAGCGACTCTCTGCTGAACTCGCCCTTTCGGTAAGCCACATTGCCAGGGTTTGGGAAACTTCTTGTTGGTGATTCGGCTGAACAAGGATTGCCTGATAATCAGTACAAACCTCACCATCTCCGAGGAACCGAATCGTTCGTCCTTTTCCTCGTTCTTCCCGAAGATACCACGGTGCAATTCCAACAAGCGTTTTTTCTGTCTCATCAAGATAGACCGCTAGAACATAAAGCTGGTCTTCGTTTCCATAATGCTTCCACCAGGGAACAAGCCATTGCCACTGTCGAAAAGGGACTTTTTCTGTAAGCAAGTTCCACTGCCCAAGTAAAGAACTAAGGTCAGCCAGAGAAGAAATCGGCTTTACATGAAGCATAGATGACCTAAACAACAAAAGAGAGAGGAAACTACATACCTACTCCAAAAAGCATTCCTTATTCCAGCCGAAAAGCAAATCGTACTTCGTTAAACCCAAGTAGTTTGGTCATATTTCATCGTTGTTTTTCAGCAACATGTTTCGAAGAAACAACATCCTGCCCCTTTCTTCTTACAAATTCCCACTTTCTTCCTTGGAGTTTTATTTCCTTTCAGCTTTACCGTTCTTCGTAAACTACGTTTCTGTGAACGTTTTTCCCACTTTCTTCCGATGACATTCATGTTTGGCACCTAAGTTGCGTTCGTAAAATCTGCAAAGATTACAAGACTTTCAACATGAGCCCCGGAAAACTAATGACCGCCAAGCAAATCCCAATCCTTCACTTACAACAACTCGCCAATGCTTTTCTAAAGCACCGTTGGCATTGGGCAATCCCCACCCTTACTTTGACGATTGTTGCGACGATCTATGCCTTTACCAAATCGGACCAATGGGAAGCCTCACAGGCATTGATCGTTCGGGACGAGGTAAACCACAGTCAACAAACTCAAGGACGTTTTCTAGGAACCGAAGATCGGAAACATGCTCAAGAGACGATTGCCGAACTAGCACGCAGTGAAAAGGTCGTCCACAACGCCCTTCAAAAAATGGGCCCTCCAGTAAGTTATTCTCGACCAAAAAACTGGCCGACACGTGATGATGTCGACCAAGCCCGCCAAGCGATCAAACTTGTACCACCAGGTGGTGCTGAATTCGGAACGACCGAGGTTTTTTATCTCTACTCTTCAGCAGATACCCAAAGCCGGACGACCGAACTGATCACGTTTCTCCTTGAAGGAATTGAAGAG
>JALCBQ010000197.1 GCA_028066335.1 Pirellulaceae bacterium | reverse complement strand
TACTTCGGCCTGCCTCTTTTCGGCAACTCTGTCTTATGGTCTAAAAAATAGCCAGAATGGAGTACCAATATGCCCCGATATGGGGAGAAAAAGAGGTCGATTTCTGGCGAAAACTACCCTCTTTTTACCCAAAGATCGTCTCTTTTTCTGATATCTTGCCAGCAAACGGACGATTTCTAGCAGGCCATTTTTTGCACATGGCGATTTAGGCGATCTACAAGGTAGAGGCCATCGCCATGAATATTTGAAATGGCAGGTTAACTTCGAGTGGGTCTCATGCTCATTTTTCTCGCCCCCTTTTGGCGACCCAGGAAGCATGGAGGATACAGAAAAAATAGAAAACAAGGGAAAGGCTGGGAGACACGGGGGGCATGATCGATATGAGAAGATTTTTCAATCTTATAAAAAATCAGGGGATTGACTTCTTTCAATGATTACGAGATTCTCAAATTGTCAATAGCGAGGGGAGAAGAGTTTAAAGGTTCTTGAGGGTTGTGCTAGCACGGTTATGTTAAAGGCAGCGCATAGAAAACCCACCACGAGTTGAACTCGTAGCGGGGATATCGAGGTCCTTACTTCTTATAACCTAAGTATACTTCTTAAGTAGCATAATAGTTTTAATGTCGATAAATTCAAGTAGGAAAGGGTCGTTCTCCATTTCTTCACACAATTCTTGAAGACGGGACGTAAGTTCATTTTTACCGTTTTTTGATACATTCTCGGTGTGCTTCTTCTCAAACTCTTGAAGAGATATATCTTTAAAGATCAGTAACTCCAAAAGAGCTAGGTCATGAATAAGACTTTTTGGTCCCGTTTTTAGTTTTCGAATATACTCCCTTTCCCACTCTTGCGACTCCTCTTTACATGCCGCGAGTCTGGCCTTTGCTTTTTCAACGCCGACTTTGAATTCCTCTTCATTGATGCTATCTTCATCAAAAAGTTCGGGTGGAGAATAATCTTCTGCAAACGGAAAAAATCATTAATGATATCTAATACAGGTGGGGCATGGGAAATCGGCTAAATCGATGGACTGTAAAATAAATTTGACAACATTTTTCACAACTCTCTGCGGTAAGTTCGCTCTTTAGAAACGAATCAAAATTATCGGTTAACCTCTGTCTTAAATTCATTGGAGACTCCTTAGTGGAAGATACCGTTTTTCATATCCTTGATTTGTTTTCCCTTTGCCTTAAATTTCCATCCACTGAGTATATCGTTATTCGGGTGAACAAACACACCTATATTTCTCTTGGGATTAAAATATACTCTTACAGGTTGGTTCATAAACTTATAATGGGTATAGTAGACAACGACTTCTGGGTCGTTTATAAAATCTAGAAGATGTTGTTTGAAAATATCTCCATTTTTATGGTTGTAATTTGAGGGCATTCCAAAATCTTCAACGCCAATATTATGATGCTCTTTCATGTAGTCACGTATTCCTTGTCGGCGTATTTAAGGACGCTGGTTTTCCACCAAGGTACGATTCGAATATTTTTGTGGTCTCTTCAATCGGTCTCATATTATAGATCCTTGCCAATAGAATTTTCTGCTAAGTAAATCTTCATTTGCTTACAGATATCTTCTTGAAAATCTTTCAAAATCAACCGTCTTGAATAATTCGACTGCCTTTTCGTAGTTATGGCTATTTTTTACAAAAATAAAGAGTTGGCAGTCCATTGGGCCCAGCTTAAATTCAGGGCAATGTGGCCCCCATTCAGAAAGAGGGTAGCCTCGTCTTTCTAAATGATGGAAATTAGCATTTACGCAATCTAATATTTTCGCTAGATGCTCCGGTGCATTTTTCAGAATGGTATCGATGGTCCAAAGGATTAGATAATTATCCCCCTTACCTTCATCATCACAAAGATCGTGAATTGCTTCCATAAATGAATCCTTAAAAGCAGCATAACGCATTGTTTTAGGTGATATATCTGGAGAAATCTCGGGATTATAGGGAATAGCTGATTCACTAATCTGTACGAAAGTGTCGCCATCTATGATTGCACTGTCATCACTAAAGGTGATAATATAGTAGCTCTTCTCGCGATACTCTTGTTCAAGGGAATCACGGTG
This sequence comes from Pirellulaceae bacterium, assembly GCA_028066335.1. Classification (GTDB taxonomy): domain Bacteria; phylum Planctomycetota; class Planctomycetia; order Pirellulales; family Pirellulaceae; genus JALCBQ01. Next base: position 847 of record JALCBQ010000197.1, on the reverse strand, counting down.
TTCGGTCATGTAAAGATGAAGGTGTTTAGTGATTTCTGTCATAATCCAAGTCCTATCGTAATTGGACAAAATAATCATAATGGTTCTAGGTATAGTAGATTTTATCCTCTGCATCAGGCGGGACTAGTCCCGAGATATCTTTCTCCTTGTCCTAGGAAATCGCATATTCCTTATAACTACCATCTCCATATCTCTTAACCCGTGGCGGGGTAAAGTCTGCGTTGCCTAATACTAAAGAATCTCTTCTTGATCGCGGGGAATCTCCATGTAGATACTCATTTCAAAATCTTCGTCTTCGGCATCACCGTGTAGTAAAAGCTCCCACGCTCTTGATATTCTCCAACAAAGATCATAAACTTCTGAACGATTGACATTCGATTTATTGAGTATGTATGTTTGACAATTATTGACACAAGATAAAATGTCGCATGAACACCTCCACAAGGCATTCGCATCCTTTAAAAAATCTTCAATATGGTTGTTTAGATCGATAATATCTGACAAGATACTCTCCCAGACCAGTTCAATATCAGGAGTTTTTTTATCCAGTTCAGCCATTACGCAGATAGCATCAAAGAAATTACTCGGATCGGATCTTTCAGGCGTCCCGGTTACTTGCCTTCTCAGGCGCTTGATTACTTCATCAAACTGTGTGGGGAAGTTATCTACCATTTGTTAGTCTTTTAGATTGAGTCTCATAGATACTAGAGATAGACATACTATTATAGTCTTATACGCTTTTTATGATATCACGAATGACTTTTTCGTGGGTGAAAAGTTAGAAGATCATATCAACTAGATCACTTAGCCACATGGTGGATAATCTTTGGGCGGTTCGATGGAGGGT
>JALCBQ010000013.1 GCA_028066335.1 Pirellulaceae bacterium | reverse complement strand
GGAACACCCCTCTTGGGGAATGGTTTCGCCATAAACGAGAGGCCTCTTTTAAAAAGTCTTAAAAACTTTCAATTGCTCAGAAGACCCTTTAGATGCAGCAAGGTGAACCAGCGTCCCCAACTGCCTGGCACCCCCTCGAAAAGGGAGAGGCCACCACTGAAGACACCATCAGTTATCATCGCTGAGGCAGTCTCAAACATCACTCCCGCTAAACCATCCTTTGTTCTGCCCTCTTCCAAGCGCTCGCCAAAGAATTACTTGGCCTCAAGATTATGTTCGACCATCTTTTTGTGAAGAGTATTTCGATTAAGTCCAAGTCGGCCGGCAGCCTTCGTCTGGGTATAATTGGTTTCGGCTAAAATTTTTCGCAAAAGTTCGTACTCGAAACGGCCCATGACCTCACTATACAATTTTCGACTACCAGGATGGATCTGAGCGATCGCTTGTTCGATCGCCGCCTGGACTAACGCCCCCAGGTCGGTTTCAGTAGTTTCTCCCTTTCGGGTCGGCTTTTCATTCTGTCGCACACAGGTCGGAAAATCATGGATGGTCAGGCGATCTTTAGCCGCTAGAACAACGGCCCGCTCCATATAGTTTTGCAGTTCACGGACATTGCCGGGCCAATAGTATTCTTGCAGTCGGGAAATCGCTTCAGCAGAGACTTTCTCGATTTGTCGATTATTTTTACGATTGTAGTAGGCCAAAAAATGGTCGATCAAAGGAGGAATATCGTCTCGACGATTTCGTAATGGTGGTAGCTCGATCGGCACAACATTGAGCCGCCAGTAGAGATCTTCTCGAAAAAGCTCCTTCTCAATCAAAGCCTCCAGGTTACGATTGCTAGCGGCGATAATACGGACATCGGTGTGAAGCGTTTTGGTGTCGCCGACACGTTCGTACTCACGTTGTTGCAAAACCCGTAACAACTTTACCTGAAGATAGAGCGTCGTCGAGTTGATTTCATCGAGAAAAATCGTCCCCCGATGGGCCGCTTCGAATCGACCGATACGGTTATTTACAGCGCCGGTAAAAGCGCCACGGACGTGCCCAAAGAGTTCGCTTTCAAGCAGGTTCTCGCTGAGCGCACCACAATTGACCGATACAAGTGGCCTTTCACGGCGGTCACTGAGCTGATGAATTGCGTCAGCAACGAGCTCCTTTCCTGTCCCCGTCTCTCCCAATAACAATACCGAGGCATTGCTGTCGGCGACCTGTGCCACCAGGGTAAAGACCTCTTGCATGGCAGGACTGTTACCGATTATTTCCAGCTGGGAAAACAAGTCGGCGGGCAGACGATCCGACAAAGCTTCTGAATCAGAACTACTCATAACGACCTTGCCAGAAGAAAGCGAACAATAGATCGACTATCAGCCTAAAAAGAATGGCCTTAAACAAGAGGCCAACGACCAGCCCAAATTCTAAGGAGCTTCTCGCTAAAAAGCAAGGAGCCAGCCGAGGTAGATATTACTTCTAAAACTTGTTCAGTGAAAAAGAGATCAGCAGAATCAATGATTACGTCGCTCTTTGGCCCCCAAAGTTAACAGGACTCGTTCGATCGGCCCGGCAAAGTCGATTCCACTTTCACGATAGATCTTTGCTGATTCCTGAAGATGCAAAACTTCTTTTCCTGTCAAACGAAGGTACCTTTTCTCGATCGCATACAACAAAGCGTCTGCCGCCATTTCACGTTGTTTAAGAGAATGGCTCGGTGACTGAAGCAATTGAGCAAGACGTTTTTGGGCAACACGAGACCCTGTCTCGGAAAGGATTTTTACCCCAAGGTCAAAGGTCAACGGATGATCGGTTGCAGTGGCAACTTTTTCTTCCTGGGAAAGAAGTTCATACTGGACGGTGAGTTCCTCGGAGCGGGCTATTTCATAAAGCCAGGTCAACGCTTCAATTGCCTGACGCTGACAGACGAGCTCTTCCTCTTCGGGCTCCACACCCATTCGGTTTGCTTCGAGTATCGGAGCGATATGGCGAAGCATCAAACGGTATGTCTCTTCGGTTGCAGGCTGTTCGATTGCAATCGAATGTCGGTCGATTTCCAGAAATCGCTCGGCCCTCATCTCGTTTGCAGTGCGGCGACTTTTTCGAGCCTCACCAAGAAAGGCACTCCCTGTCGGGCCGTAAGTCGAGAAATTTATCTTTTCAAAGGTGCCCCCCATAAGGACAAGTGGAACGTTGCTTGTTCGATAATCTTGACGAAATAGTTGTGCCATTCGAAAGATGTCTCGCTCGGGAAATTGATCACTCAAAAGGATAAAGGTAAAGCCCTGACTCCTTTGGACTTCCAGAAGGCCCTCACGGGATGTTTTTGCTGTTGTACAATGAAAACCATACCTCGCCAAATTACCGGCCAGCGTCTGGGCCCGGCTCTGCAAAGGGTGGACAACCAATACTCGACGACTATCGTATTCACAGGAAAAATGGGCAAGTTCCTGGATGAAATGGCTCATCCCAGGGAAGTCCGGCTTGTTCGGTATTTTCATAATGGCACGACATGCGGCGAATCGGATATGGCGGTTCCCATGACGTAATGCCCGAACCAAAGGTGACAATTCCCGTTTACCAGCGTCTAGGTAGGAGGAGTCTCGTTTGGTCCCTATAACCTCCAGAAGACTCGCGACGGCATACGTCTGTCTCTTTTTAAGAGCTTCTCCAAGAAGTTCACTCAGGAAGGCATCTGTTTGACTCTCACAAATACTAAATAGCTCTGAATCGGTCGTCTGTAAAGTCGAGTGAAAACCGAATGCAGCCCGGTTTCGTTGAAGTGAACTCAAAAGGTATGGCTTTAGGTAACGCTCTTTTTCTTTTGTCACTTCGTAAAGGTCACGAGCCAAATGGGCAGCAAGGAGACCAGATGCCTCTTTGCCTGAAAAGTCTCTATACTCGACCTGTCTCGTTTGATCGTTCCACAACCAGAGTGGATAATTTCCCAAAGGATCGGCCCCTCTGGGAAGTCGACCTGCCAAATAACTCTCGGTCTCATTAACAAGGATTGGTAAAAGCTCAGCACGGGTTGGAATTCGATCGACAATTTTTTTATAGGCATCGGCTGTTTCTTGACGGAGGCTATTTGAGGAATCGGAAGCCAGGAATGGATGGATCAAATAAGGGATCGCCTCTGGCTCTCCCAATTCACCGAGTAAAAAGACCGCCTCTTTTCGCAATCCTTTATTTCGGCTGGCTAAAGCAGCAATCAGCGGAGAGGTACTGTAAGGCGCAAACTCCAAAAGGGTCTGGTGGACCTGCTCCCGTTGAATTTCAGAAAGAGGCTGTTGTAGCTGATCAATCAAAATGGTCAAACCGTGGTGACCTGTCTGACGAAGTTTGTCGAGTGCGTCGTGTCGGTCGAGTGGGTTTGCTGAATAGAGCTCGGCAAGAAGTTGGTCTATTCGCTCGGGTGAATTCGCATACTCGCTTGCAGCATCGAGAACACTCTTTACAAAAACAGGGCTCTCGGGTTTAAGACTCGCCTTTGACGAGAGCTTTACAAAAATCGGTGAACCGAACTGTGCATGAAGATCGACCATCTGGCTCGTCGTTAAATTCGCATCGACAAGTCGTAAAAAGTAGACCCTAGCAGCCGCCCTCTTTTCTAAACGGAGGAGGTTCTCGACAGCCTGCAATAACTCTTCAGGAGTCGTTGGATTCGATTCGACAATCGTTTGAAGAAGGAAATCAGTTTTGTCATCAAGCGCTCGGTCGTCTCTTTGAGCTCGGCCTCCTTGTCGATCGTCGCTATTGATCGCTCGATCTTGAACATCCGTTCGGACGCCGTGGAGTTCCTTTTCAATCGGGAAATTTTCTTCCGAATTAGTCGGCAATGTCGAAGATTCAGCGAGGACACTATTTTCGAAGTTGTCTCTACTAAAACTGGTATGGTCGCTATTTGGTAACGCCGATGTTAATGCAGGGCTTCCTTTTGCCGTAGAAATTAAATTGAGGGCTGAAAAAGGAAATAATATCGTCGATAATGAAGGTGCAACCAACGAAATCAAAGCAAAAAGAACCAAGACCAAACCGAGACGAGAAAATGATCGCTCTGCAAAACCGAAAAAATGGCAAGTCCGAACAACGAGTGCCAACGAACCATTTTGAAAAGGTCGAACGATATTTTTATCATTTTTAAAAGAATGCGACCGATTTTGCCCACTGGGCTTCCTGCCTGCATCTTGGTTATATTTCTGAAAGTGGGTCATGCTTTGAAGTCGACCTTGTAAAAGCGATCGGGCTTATTGCTTAACGATAATTCACAGATAGTTTATGTGTTATTTAAATTAGCCAAAAGAAACAAAATAATAAAAATAAACCGTTTGAGAAGACTAAAAATATAGCACACCCCCCGGCACGAAGAATTGTTCCGACCAGAATTAAGAGAATTTGGATAGCTATTGGTCCCAAAGAGAGCCGTTTTGCCAAAAATTTGAATCATTTCTGGCGAAAATCGGCCAGTTTTTCTACCCATATCTGTATCTGCCTGGATACCTCATCAGGGCTAGATGAGCCGTATGTCTGGTAAGCTTTCACCACATTTTCAGCACCCAAATAGGAGAAAATATCCTTCTCAATAGCTGGATGCATCTTCTGGAACTGCTCTATCGTAAGTTCTTTGAGGGCAATACCTTGCGTTATACAATCACGGACAATTTGTCCAACAAGGTGGTGGGCAGTCCTTTGAGGGATCTCCTTTTGAATAAGATACTCCATAAGCGTCGTCGCGTCCAAATAACCTAAGTCTATATTATTATTGATCTTAGAAACATTAAGAGACGCTTCTTGAACGATCGGCGTTGCTATTTCAAGGCATGCCTTGACGGTGTCAAACGCATCAAAAAGTGGTTCCTTATCCTCTTGAAGATCTCGATTATATGCAAGCGGAAGTCCTTTTACCAGAACGAGTAACGTCGATAACGCCCCGATAACCCGGGCCGTTTTTCCACGGATAAGTTCGAGCGAATCGGGGTTGACCTTTTGAGGCATAATCGACGATCCAGTGCAGTAGCTCTGCGGTAACCGGATAAAGTCGAACTCGACCGTCGACCAGAGCACCCATTCATCGGCCCAAGTACTTAGGTGTTCAGCAGTTAGGGAAAGTGCAAAGACAAATTCGAGAATAAAATCACGGTCACTAGAGACATCTAAACTGTTTCGTGAAATCCCGCTAAAGGCGAGTTTTTCAGCGACAAAATGACGATCAAGAGGCAAAGTCGTTCCCGCTAATGCGGCCGATCCAAGGCTGCAAATATTGACTCTTTTACGACAGTCGGCAAGCCGTTGTCGATCTCGATCGAATTTTTCACAGTAGGCCAACCAGTAATGGGCCGCCGTAACTGGTTGCGCCCGTTGAAGATGCGTATAAGCAGGCAAGATAATATCTTGTTCGTTTTCTGCACGGGTTAAAAATGCGGCCTGCAAGTTTCCGAGCAAGCGATCGAGGTGGTCGATGCTTTCCCGAACCCACAGGCGGGCATCGGTTGCAACTTGATCGTTTCGACTTCGTCCTGTATGCAACTTTCGGCCGGCATCTCCGATCCGATCGGTGAGTGCCTTCTCAATGTGCATGTGAATGTCTTCGAGCTCAGTCTGAAAGGGAAACTCGCCCCTTTCAATTTCACCCTGTATTTCCAGGAGATTCTTCTCGATAAGGGTATATTCCTGGTCGGTCAAAACACCGATTGTTTCCAACATTTGTGCGTGAGCCAGCGACCCTTGTATATCCTGCTTATAAAGGCGATGGTCAAAGCTAATACTCTCTGAAAAAAGCTCCAGTTGTTTTGCACGGCTACGATCAAAGACACCCGAGGTCGAAGGACTACTCACAAAATTTACCACCTAGACTGCAGGAAAAAAGAAACCCCGTATACCTGAAAGGGCTCATTCTACTCGAACCCTGCCGACTTTAGTAGCGGCAACTAAATGAGAATAAAAAAACCCAGAATATTTCTGGGTGATCTCTACTTATCGCCTTAGCTCCACTTTTGCAGCCATTTTTCAAAGAGCATAAGAGACCACAGCCGCTGGCAATGATCGACCCGATTCTCCATATGTTCGCTGAAGAGTTTTTTCATCGCTTTTGGGCAAAAGTATTCCAGGCATCTTGCCTGAGGATTAAAAAGCGTCTCGTACAGCTCTCCCCTTAGTTCATTTCGGAACCAATAATCGAGTGGAACTGCAAACCCCATTTTCTTACGGCTCCCTATCTCCTTTGGCAAAAGGTGGCCAAAGGCTTTCCAAAGAATCTGTTTCCCCTTACCGTTTTGATATTTGTATTTTTCGGGCATTTTTGCGGCGAGTTCGACAACACGATGGTCAAGCATTGGCGATCGACACTCAAGGCTATGTGCCATTGTTGCAATGTCGACTTTGCACAGTAAATCACCGGGCAGATAAGTCAAAAAATCGGTTAAAGAAAGTTGTGTCAGCCGATCCTTTTCGGCCAGCTTGGCAAACGGCTCCTCTAAAAACATTGCCGTCCTCGCTCGACTCTTCTCTATCTTCTTTCGGAAATCGGCTTGGTAAAGGTTTTTACGTCTCTCTTCTGTAAAGAGGCTCATAATATGTTGAAGTTGTTGCAGAGGACTCTTTCCAGCGATTTCGCTAAACCGCTTAAACTTTCTTACTCTGGATTTTTGTCGAAAACCACCTGGTAGTTTTTGCCACAACTTTAACCCCAGAAAGTTCTTCACAGGTCCTAAAAACCGAAGCCTCTCCAAAAGAAGAATTCCAGCGTAACGAGAATAACCTCCAAAAAGCTCATCACTCCCGTCTCCCGAAAGGGCGACCGTTACATAACGACGTGTAAACTCTGAGAGGTACCACATTGGAATTGCAGAACTGTCTCCCATCGGCTCATCATAATGCCACAGAAGTTTCTCCATGATAGCAAGGATGTCAGGTTTTACCTCTAACTCGTGATGGTCGGTTCCAAGATGGCTTGCCACCATCTTGGCATAATGTGTCTCGTCGTATTCTTTAACCGGAAAGCCGATACTAAACGTTTGAACGGGACTCGAACTCTGTTGCTGCATAAGGGCGACGACGATTGAACTATCAAGCCCTCCGGACAAGAAAGCGCCTAATGGAACCTCACTTTCCATCCGAATGGTTACCGCATCGGTTAACAACTTTTGCAATTGCTCTATATACTCGTCTTCGCTGGTCGGTAGTCTCTGCGCTGGGCTATCTGCTGCAGTATCGCCACTTAGGTTGCTATTTTTGCTCTTATGAATATCCCAATATTTATCTTTTGCGAACTGATTTTTACTGAACACGACTCGTTCGCCAGGACAAAGTTTTTTAACCTCGCGATAAATAGACAGTGGGTGGGGGACGTAACCGTAAGTTAAAAAACTATCGACCGCCTCGGGTAAAATCTCTTTTGAAATTGTGGGTATTTGCAGAAGCGTTTTGAGTTCGCTACCGAAAGCGAGTCGTCCCTCTTTGTGTTGATAGTAGAGTGGTTTTTGACCAGCTCGATCCCTTGCTAAAACAAGTCGCTGCTCTTTCTTGTCCCAGATGGCAACCGCGAACATCCCTATGAGATGATCAAAACAATCGATTCCAAACTTTTGGTATAAAGCCAGAATAACTTCGGTGTCACTTTTAGTTCGAAAGGCAAGTCCTTCTTTTTCAAGGTCTCTACGTAAAACATTGTGGTTATAGATTTCCCCATTAAAAACAATAACCGTGTTACCATCAATGCTTTTCATTGGTTGGTGGCCACAGGCAACATCAATAATAGATAGCCGCCGATGCCCTAAACCGATGCCCATTTTTTCCCCTGAACGGTTGGCAATAGAGGGCTCAAAATAGAGCCCCCTCTCATCGGGGCCGCGGTGTGAAATTGAATCGGTCATTTGCTCAAGGGTCGACCGAGAAAGAGCAAACGCATCGTCTAGCCAAAATGCGCCTGTAATTCCACACATAGATGTTCTACTTTAACCAAGAGCCTAAAATTTACCATTCGTCTTTAAAAACGACTATAAAGCTCAGTATACTTTGATCTCATGAGGTCCAATGTATATTTTTGCTCAACCAGATTTTTAGCATTTTCAACCAGGGGCTCGGCAAAATCTGGATTCTCAAGTAAGGGCCACAACTGTCGAGCGATGCCGGCCCGATCGGCAGGAGTAAAGAATAATATGTTATCGTCGACTTGAAACTGTTTTTCCAGCTCAGATGATTTGGCTGCTATAACCGGAACCTTGCAGGCCATCGCTGTTAGGAGCCAACTATTAAGCGGCTCTTTTTCGTCACTTACCAAATAAGCCGAACTAACGGGTAGATACTTTTGCAGCAAGAAAGGGTTGTCGACAAAATGGACACGATCGGCAACGTGAACTTGTCTTCGAAAATGGTCTAACCGCCACTTCTGAGGACCATTTCCAAAAATAACAAGGTGGAATTTCTCATAAAAAGCTTCTAAAAGATCGACCATCCAGATGAGGTCTTTGAGCTTTCGTGAAGCGACCAAAGGCCCGCCAGCAACGGCCAAATAGGCATCGGTTGGCAAGCCAAGTTCATCAGTCAATTCTTTTTTTAATCGTCCATATTCAGGCGATGATTTTTCGAGCAAGCCACTAGGCTCACCTGCCGGTGGAGGTAGCTCTGTCGGTAGAGGTAAAAGAGCTTCTCCCAGTTTTTTTTCAATCCAAGAAGCTTTATTATTGAGATAAGGACGACTATAGACAAAGTGCATTCCCTTTTGTTGTTGATGTCGCTTCCCTGCCCAAAGGTACGGGAGCATTGTAAAATCAGGTGTCGTTTCCCAATTATGTACAATCGCTGGAGCAAGTTCCCGAAGTCGTTTCTGGTAAATGAACAATGGCGAAAGCGAAAAGCGTCGCCTTGAGCTGGAGAAAGTGTCGATCGAACTCTTTTGACCAAGGGTACAGAGAGGTGCCTCCTTCTCAAGAATTGCATTTGCCTCCTTGGAAGCAAGGCTGAAAACTACTGGACTCCATCTATTTCTGGGTAAGGCACGCAGGAGCTGAGCCAAAACACCAACTCCTTGTGGTGAAGCAGATGCAGGTAAAAAATAGAGAAGGGGTAATGGCACAAAACGACTCATTCGTACAAATGTTCAAGATCAGCGAACCGAGGCAACCCTGTTTCACCAATGTAAACCGAGATCAACGGAGCTGGGCCTGCCGGAGGACATCGCCTGGCTCCATAATTGCAACATAGGGCAAATTTCTAAAATCACCTCGATAATCAAGCCCATAGCCGACAACAAACTCGTCGTTAATATCAAAAAGATGGTAATCAGGCTCGTACTCAACCTCTTGGCGACCATGTTTTCGTAACAAGACAACCGATGCCAACGAAGCGGGCTCCTTTGCTTTTATAAGTGAGTGAGTCGCACTGAGAGTATGACCGGTATCATAAATATCATCAAGTAGAAGGACCTCTTTCCCTTTTAATTCGGGCAAGTGGGCAAAGCCAATCTGCAGGTCTTCACGAATCGTCCCTTGGCCATAACTTTTGGCGTGGATTGTTGCAATTTGAACAGGTAACTTCAATTGGCGAATAAGGTCGGCCATAAAGAGAAGACTCCCATCCAAGATCGCCACGATCATCAAGGAATGTCCCTCATATTTTTCAGTGATCGTTTGTGCAAATTGGGCGATTGCCTTTTGCAATTGGTCACTCTCAAGTAGTGGACGCATAAAACTGACTTTATAAAGTTTTGTTTTGTTTATAGAATTAACGTCTGAAAAGTGGCCTTTACCTCTACCAAACGCTTATCCTTATTATACCAAATACGAGGCAGTCTGAGTGATGTCAATTGATCCAGGTTGTTGGGAAAAAAGAAACCTTTCAGGGAGAGACTATATTCTCTACTGCCCAAGCGGATGCACTCAACTCGTTTTATACCTTCATGATACGGCAATAACTCCTCATTGGCTCGAAAAACCGTGGCAAACGATGCTAGAAAAACACAGCTTCGGATGCCTTATTCCTATCGATAAAATGAGTTGGTGGACAAATCAAATACGCCCTCATGAAGAAGAATCAACCGAAAACTGGCTTATTCAAAAACTTCTTCCAAGCGTCGAGGCCGAGCTCCAAAGCTTCGCCTTGGCACCAGTACATTGGGCACTTTTGGGGAACGAAATGGGTGGTGCCGGAATTTTACGAATCGGCTACAAATATGCCCAGAAGTTTCATGTTCTGGCTGCCCTTTCTCCAACGATTGATGCTTATCAACTTTTCAACGATCCACAGTTTGGTCTCAACCAGCTCTACCCTAACGCTGAAGCTCTTCGGCAAGACTCCCCCCTGCAATGGCTCAAACCATTCTCAACGCCACGTTATCAATGGGTAGGAACCGACCCTCTTGATTCCTTTTGGGCTGATGGTGCCCAACGACTCAAGACCAAACTGAGCGCTTCAGGGGTACGCGCAACACTTGATTTAGAAACGACTGCAAATGGGCACCGTGCTAACTATTTTCGCAAACAATTGCCAACCGTTGGGCAATTTCTATCCGACAGCCTTCACCAAGTAGCTCTCTCTGTTGAATAACTCAAAAGAGTCGTCGCCCCTTAGATCTTATCGTTAGTTTTTAATCGCCGAGTGACCCGTACCTCGATTTTGCGAACCGATTCGAATCTGGTCGAACTGAATACTCTTTGTGTTTTCGACCTTAACTTGTCCCAAACTTTTCCAATAACAAATTGTCATCGCTGTCGTGTTGCCAATCGGCCCACCACCTAAGGTCGAGGTTCTTTTTAAAATAGCTGGTGCCCGCTGGGTTCCACCCATAATCCAAAGGTCTTTTTGTTCGTTATAAGTTAATTCAGAGGCGGCTGCTTCAAACTGGGCATTTGCCAGACTAACATTATTTTGAGCCAACAGTTGGACAAAGGGTTTTGCCCCCTCAGGAGTGAAACGGGTCATCTGCAACAGTTCACAGCTGAGAGTCGTAATATTTGGCCACTTTCCATCAAAATCGTCAAAAGATAGACTTGCAGTCGGCTCTTGAATCGGGCCATAAATCGCTTCGACTTCTTTGTGAAATTGTAAAGTCTGAAGGTCTAGGTTTCCTGTAATCCCTTGTTGGTATTCGATTTTACCGTAATAGTAAGGTGAGCTTTGATCGACGACTCCAAGGGTTTGGGGAGGGCGATCCGCTTGGGCAACGACTCTATCTGGGGACAAAGGAGAATTCCCCTTTTGAACGACAGTAACATTCCCTCCTCCTGTCGAAACGACTGCCCCCGATTGATGGTTGATCGTTAGATTGGGCAGATAGGCTCTTTCGATCGACGCCCACTCTCCACGGGTATCGAACGTTCGATTTTCTAAAACGAGAGGTGCCCCTTCTAAATAGACCTCCCTGAGTTCCGTTTTTTTCTTCAACTTTCCTGTTAGGGGAACAGGTTCAGCCAAGGTTAAACGGAGTAGATGGGCCAATACCTTTTGTGTTGTCGTTTGGGCGACGACTTGCTTGGTAAAGACGAGCTTCCCTTGGTAACCATCAAAGTCGAGGCCACCTTGCCAGGTAATATTGAATTTCTCTGCAGGGACAGAATTTTCAGAGCTGAAAACAGGCTTTCCAACGAAGGTTTGGTTACTTCTATCTTCCATGGTCGCCAGGCGACTACCCAGGAAAGGTTTTTGCATCTTTTGATTCATCGGTAAAATCAATTGACCTGCCTGCTCACTCCAAATGTTACTCGTCGAACGATCAACATTTAAGTTGGAACTGAGAAACTCCATCTCGCCATAAACGACGTGGGCTGGCTCGCCCCTAACCGAAATAACACCACTGTCCCCTCCCGTTACTTGCAGAATATCGAGTTCGTTCCCAGTAACAGTTAACAGGTCTTCGGTGATAATCTGGCCCAACTGGTTTTGTGGTAACTGTGTTAACCGAACAGCCCCAACGACTTTTGCCTTTTGCAGTTCACAACGTCCCGTCTCACAATAAATTTGTCCTAAAATTTGATTCCCGGTCAAATGGAATTTTGCTTGATCTGCAACAGATTGCATGAAGGAGGATCGAGGATTCATGGTCGGTTTTAAGGCAGTGACCTTGACCTTCTTCGAATTACCGGTCATATCATTCGACACTAAGGTCAGCTCGCGGCCAAAACGACGCCCTGATTCGATATATGAAGTCGTTCGCACACGATTTTTTTCTAGCCAGGCGACTCCTTCTGAGGGCACACCTGCATTCGTTGCAGAGCTGGAAACCTCGTCCCAGAGAAACCATAGTTTTAACTCGGGTGTCGCACCCGAAAAAGAAATAGTATCAAACGAGACCTTTCCTTTGGCGAGCATCCGATCAGGACGATAAGCCAGTTTTCCCCCACTCGAAAGTGTCTCATGAACGTGACGATTGTCCTCACGTAGAGCAACCTGCCTAAGCCAAATGTGTATATTCTCTGCCCAAAACTCACCCTGTCCTTCCATTGTCGTATGGACATTTCCCAAAAATGACAAGACGGGCACTCCCTCTTCGTCAGGATAAAGGTAAAGCTCTTTTTGCCAAATCGTTGTAAAGAGTTTAGCGCTGGCAGAAGAATCTATAGATGTCGTTGCAACGACAGGATTGCCAAGAAGCTCTTCCCCATTGTTTGTAACGACACAACGGTAAATACCAGGTCCGCCGGCCCATAATTTGCCAAGCTGATTTTTCTCGCCGAGTTGATATTGCAACTCAACAGCTTCGAAGTAATGTTGGGGTTGCTCCAAAACGACTTTTGGAGATTTTTTATCAGATTTCAACGTCAGCTGATCGGTAAGGAGATCATAACGCATCCCCCGGCATTGAATTCGTGTCTCGTGAGCCATCGAGCTGAAACGGACCGGGTTCCCCGTTGCGACAACGAGTCGGGGTTTTCCAAGAGGAGAGTCGGTTTTTTCGGGTGATACTTTTTGAGTGGCGACATCTGTAGGTTTTAACGTCTCGTTGTCAAAAAAGAGCTCTAGTTTTTCACATTCGAGTCGATCGGTTTCCCCTGGGGTTTGTTCATGATCGACTCGAACTCGCTCGTGAAAAGAGGCGACTTGCTTACGAAAGTCGACTTCGAACGAGCCAGCACATGTTATTTCTACTGTTGTTGGAGATTTTGGCTCTGCCGCTGCCAGATTTTGCCCTTGATCAGTAACAGGAGAAGAAGAGGATATCGTTCCTGTCGTAGCCGAAAGGCCCGACGATTCTTTCTTAAAGAGCTGGTTCTCGGGTAACGATAGCCGAAAATAATCGACTTCAGCAATTTCAAGTGATTCGAGCTTACGAAGAGAGGAACTCTCCTGGGAGGTCGTAACCCCCTCTTTTCCGTTACTTTCCACCATTTCAATCGTCAGGTAACGTCCCTTGCCAACATGTTCACCAAGACGAAAGTCGATATTCCCATGTGAAGAGAGAGAGGTACCAACAAACTCCCCTTGGCTGTTCACTTTTCTTGTAATTTGAAGATTGTTTGTGAAGACATCGATGGCATCCCGTTTTCCTGGCTCGGTCTCAGGACTATGAATCTGAATATCTCCTTTGAGATGTCCAGCAACAATTTTTCCAAAGACCCGATTTTGTAAGCTAATCGGCTGGTCAAAATGGAGCGTCGCCCCATCTGGAGCACGCATAACAAAGTAGCGGGCCGAGGCCGGTTTCTCGTCTACCTGCTTGAACACAAGAGTGCACGGTTTGAGCTTGAGCATCGCCTCGACGAACTCGTACTTTTCCGTAAAAACGATCATCTGATCGGTTTCAAGAACCATCTGCTTTTGACGTTCCCAGCTCTCTTTAGGAAACAATTCCCTGAGGCCAGGATTCCGCTCAAAAACACCTTGTGAAAAATTTGCGTTATCGGCGCCATGAGCACGTCGAATTTCGGTCGTTGGCTCAATCCATGGAACAAGCAACAAGGTATACAAAAAATATATACCCAATACCGCCAACCATCCTAAAAACGCTCGAGTTAACGAAAACGACACGACATTTTTTCTCAATGAAACTTTCAGAAACAAACAAGAGCTAACAACAACTTTTCTTAACGATAAAGCTCAACAACCGAATTCCAACGCCCCTGAGCGACGAGGATTTCCCGAACAACCTCCCGAACTGCCCCATACCCACCTTCGGCGACTGTTACATAATCGGCGATCTCTTTGACCTCAGAAGCCGCATTTGAGACGGCAAACCCAGCACCGACATATCCAAGTACAGCGATGTCAGGGAAATCGTCACCGAGGTAGCAAACTTCGTGTGGTTGGCAGTTTTCTTTCTCTAAAATCTGTTGAACAGCAACAAGCTTGGGAGAAGCTCCCTGACAAACGATATCTATTTTTAATTCTTGGCTACGTAAAAGAACAACGTTCGATTTGCGCGCTGTAACAATGCCAAACCGATAACCTGCTTGTTGCCATAACTTAATCCCCATTCCATCTTGAACAGAAAATCGTTTCGTCTCGACACCACGATCATCCAAAATAATTCCACCGTCGGTAAATACGCCATCAACGTCAGATAAAATCAATTTAATCGAACCAAGCCGCTCCTTTCTATTCATAGCTATCCCTCTTTTAATTCTCTGCTACTCTTGTGAAGAAGGGAGAATCTGAAACGGGCCGGAACCATTTGTTAACTCAGGCGATGGTGAGAGGTTTTCAGCCGTTGGCATAAGAGTCAATAGATCGGTAATATCAATAAGTCCAACAGGCCTATTTTTTACATCGACGACAGGAAGCTCGCTAATTTTTTTCTCCTGCAAAAGAAGGACGGCAACAGCAACTTTTTCACCTGAATCAATAGTAGCTGGATTTGCGGTCATTATTTCGTGTATAGGAAGGCTCAGCAGATGGTCTTCTTTTCGTTCTAAAATCCTTGCGAGGTCCGAATCGGTAAAGACTCCACTTAACTCTCCCTGAGAGTTCGTTAATATAATCGCCCCTGTACGACGGCCAGGGGAGGAGAGGCTTGCCAGAATTTCTCGAACACTCATTTTATCAGAGGCGAGGCGACACTCTCCTAGTGGTCGCATAAGCTCATTGACTGTCGCAAGTTTTTTCCCAAGAGAGCCACCAGGGTGAAACCGAGCAAAATCTTCGGCGGCAAAATCTTTTTGTTTACTAGCAACAAGAGCGACGGCGTCTCCGATTGCCAACATGGCCGTAGTGCTAGTGCTCGGGGCAAGGCCGAGAGAACAAGCCTCCTTGAGATCTCCCAAAGGAAGAGTTACAGTCGCAGCCTCTCCTAAGGTGTTCGTTTTTTCTTTGGTAATAGCGATCAGTGGAACTTGTGCCTGAACAAGGGACGGTAGTAGTCGTGTGACCTCCTCGGTCTCTCCACTGAACGAGAGAACCATAGCGATATCGTTTTTGTGAATACGCCCTAGGTCACCATGGTAAGCTTCGCCAGGGTGCAGAAAATGGCTCGGTGTCCCCGTCGAGGCAAGAGTCGCACTAATTTTTTTCCCAATGAGCCCGGCTTTGCCCATACCAATAACGATAAGATTGCCTTGACATTTGGCGACCATTTCGACAGCTTTGGCAAAGGCCTGATAATCGAATTCCCTAGCCAGCTGCAAGAGGGCTGAAGCTTCCAGGGTAAGTATTTCTTTGCCCAACTGCATTTGGTCCCAATTGCCAAAACGTGGGACTTCTGAAGCAAGATTCATTTTCCGTCCTTGGAGTATTCTCTAAAAGTCAAAAAAGGGCGAGACCTTGAGGGTGATTGTACTTTTCTTGACCATTTAAGGCAATGTAAGTTTTTCTTCGCAAAATTCGTTAAAAGAAGACTGACAAATGGGGAAGTTCAAGTAAACTTCTAAAGAAGATCGACTACTGTGGAGACCCAGCCTTAAATGCGCGATATACTCTCATATGAAGACGAGAGGTTCGAAATCCGAACCCTTAAAAGTGGTGCTGGCCGTGGTGTTTTTGCCCTTGTCCAGTTCAAGCCAGGCCAACTTGTCATGGAAATCCATGGCCAACTCATTGACGAGGAGGGATATTCGTCACTCTATTGTATGGACCTTGGCGAAGGACGTGTTCTGGAGCCGGGTGTTCCAGGCGCTTTGGTTAACCACAGCTGCGATCCGAACTGCCAGCTTGTCGATTTGGGAAACGAAACTCTTGGCCTTGAAGCTCTTGTAAATATTGAACCTGGCCGGGAATTGACCTACAACTACGGGTGGACGGCCGATGTCAAGCCTCAGGCATGTTACTGCGGCTCCCCCCGCTGCCTCGGCTACATTATCGCACCGAAAGAGCTTCCTAAACTTCTAAAGAAAATCAAAAAGAAAAAAAAGAAGAAAGCCAAGAAGAAGAAATAACGACTTCGCGACAATCCCGTACCCAAAAGGTATTTTACAAACAACGATTCTAGAAAACAGGAGCCCTCTCAGCAGCAAGTTCACGAAAAAGCTCCGTCGAAAAATAACGTTCCATTCGATCGGCAAAAACGGTCACGACGTTCGCCCCTGGCCCTAATTCCTCGGCAACTTGACAAGCAGCAACGTAGTTAAGACCACTACTGGGGCCGACAGGAAACCCTTTTTTGATAATTCTTCGGGTCGCCTCGAGGGCAAGATCGTCGTCGACTTCTAGTTCGACAAGGCCCGGCAAATCTGCGTTGCTATAAATTTCAGAGAGGCCGTCAACGACTCCAGGTATACGGCTTGAAAAACTACAACACTCCATATCGGCCAGCGCCTTTCCCGTCATTGGCTTTGCAGCGACTGGCTTGACTGCACAGCCAAAATCGACGAATCCGCTGTAGAGGCCGACTAACGTTCCACCTGTTCCAACACCACTAACAACGGCATCGACCCTGTTCGATGGAATCTCTTTTAATATTTCAATTGCTGTTTGACGCCGGTGTGAGGCGGGGTTCTCAAGATTTGAAAATTGGCGAGGTAAAAAGGCGCTTTTTTTGTCGGCAATCTCTTGCGCGACCCGGATTGAGCCGAGAACCCCTTCGTCTTTAGGTGAAAAGACGACCTCGCCTCCATAGGACCGAATAATCATAGACCGTTCATTGCTCACCCCTTCTGGCATAACGGCTATAAAATTCAGGCAGTACTGGGCGCAGACGAGTGCCATTGAAATTGAAGTTGAGCCACTGGATGCTTCGACAACATAACCACCTTTTTTTAGTTTGCCACTCCTGACCGCTTTTCCCAAAATGAAATTTGCAATTCGATCTTTCGTTGAGCCACTCGGGTTAAGGTACTCAAGCTTGCACCAGATCGTTGGCCCTTTTTCGTCGAGCTGGATTGGAACAAGGGGGATATTGAAATTTTGCTGAACGTAACAATTGGGCGGGAAAGCAGTAACAGACATACTCGAAAACTCTTTACAATATAGTGCGAGAAAAGTCACATTGCGGGTAACGCCGATTGCCCAGAGTAATCTTTGTAGATACACTGCGACAATCCAGCACTTTCCCCCTCAGTATCCTACCAGCTTTTCTATACGTCAAGAGCCTTTAAAAGTTGAAGCTCCCTATCGCAAAAAAGGCCTAAACGACTTTTAGTTGACGAAGTCCTTCTACAAGCGTCATGAGATCATCTTGTTGATGGGCTAAACTAAGACTAACTCGTAATAACGACTCCTCACTTGCAACACTCGGAGGCCGAATCGCCGGAACCCAAATACCCAAATTTTTTAACCTCTCCGAAATATCGACCGCCACCGCGGCCTTTTTAACTATGAGCGGGATAATCTGGGAACAGCTGCTACCCGTATCCCAACCCATTTTGCTAAGTGTTTCTCTTAACCACCGAGCTTTATTGAGTAACTCCTCTCCCCAATAAGGGTGCCGTTTTATCTCCTCAACGGCCAAAGTTCCGGCTAAGGCGACCGCAGGCGGAAGTGCTGTCGAGAAAACATAGCTTCTCGCCCGATTTGCCAAATAATCAATAAGTACCTGATCCCCTGCGACAAAACCGCCAAGTGACCCGAGCCCTTTGCTAAGGGTTCCAAGTTGTATATCGATTTTTCCAGAGAGTCCAGCCTCTTCACATAGGCCACTCCCTGTTTTTCCAAAGACCCCTGTCGCGTGGGCCTCATCAACCATTGTCATACAGCCGTACTGCTCGGCCAGGGTAACAATTTCTTCAAGAGGAGCGATGTCACCATTCATGCTAAAGAGGGTATCAGTGACAATCAAGCGACGGCTCCCCTGCCCTTTTGTCTTTTGTAGTTTTTTGGCAAGATCATCCATGTCCAGATGGCGATAAACAACGGCCTGAGCTCCACTCAGCCGTACCCCATCAATGATACTTGCGTGGTTTTTCTCATCAGAGTAGACAAAATCTTCTTTACCAACGAGGGCGCCGATCGTCCCTATATTAGCCGCATATCCTGTTGTAAACAAAAGAGCGGCTTGCTGCTTTTTCCACTCGGCCAATGTTTGCTCCAGAGAGGCATGTTCTTCGGTTCGGCCCGTGACAAGTGGACTTGCTCCACGACCCCAACTGGTTATTTTTTTTGCCTGTGCATACAACACCTTTTGTATCGTCTTATTCGTTGCCAGGCCAAGGTAGTCGTTCGCACTAAAGTTTATATATTCTTTACCTTCTAAAAGGAGCCTTCCGGGTTTGTTGTTCGCTTGACAACATTGTAAGTACCTCCGTAAAGTGTTCTTTTCGAGTTTCTCAAGATCTCTCCGGATCCATGCCAAAGGCGAAGATTCATAAAATTCTTCATTCGGTTTCATTTATTGTCTCTTTTTTGGTAAAGTATCTCTTCTCCAACAAATGATACCAGAAAATTTTCTCCGTGTTGGAAAAAAGCTCCCTTGCAAGAGTGTGTGACCTAAAGCATCCTCTTCCAAAGAAGATCTTCCCGTTACTCTCCTGGCTATAAAGAACAAAATGTCGACCGAACCGAATACTCTTAATACAAATCAGGTGATCGTAGAGGAGCCAGCCATTGAGACGAACGAGGTGACCTGGTTTGCTGAACCGACCCTCCTTGATCGCCTTCTGGCTGCCCCGATGTTTGTGCTTTTGTTTGGATATCTCCTTTGTGTCCGAGGGGCAATATTATGGCTAGAGCAATTGGAAGGGGCCCCACTCCCTATTCTTTTTACTTATATGGGGCTTGTGCACATTATTATTTTCCTGGAATTGGTTTTACTCCACACGATGCCAAATAGCCAAACTTGTTGGCGAGACTGGCTAATGGTACTCATACCCCCTCTACGACTTTGTGGCAGAGGGCACAGTACCCCTCCACCCCTTGAAAAAGGACTTCATGTAAAAGAAAAGATAAAAGTTTTGCACTTTGTCTGGTTACCAATAACAAAGTGGCAAAAACCTTCTCGGGAGCTTGCTGATGCGGTTGCCAAACGCTTTAGCTTTCCAATGATTTTTATAGCAATTTTAATTTTGCCCGTACTGGGGGCTGAATTCTATTGGAATGAAACCGTCGAAAGTAGTCCGATCTTAAAACAGTGGGTTATGTTTGGAACCCTTGTAATTTGGGTCGCCTTTGCCCTTGAATTCCTCATTATGATCTCGGTCGTCCCTAAAAAAATCACTTACTGTATTGAGCACTGGCTCGATCTGGCAATTATCGTCTTGCCTTTGCTCTCGTTTCTTAGAATCTTCCAGGCTGCCCGCCTTATGCGGCTTTATCGACTTCGTGGAATGGCTATCAAGGCGTACCGAGCCATCCTTCTGCTTGAAGCGATTGAAAAAATCCTCAGTATTAACCCTGAAAGGCGAATTGCAAAATTAAAGCAACAAATC
Organism: Pirellulaceae bacterium; assembly: GCA_028066335.1. Lineage (GTDB taxonomy): Bacteria > Planctomycetota > Planctomycetia > Pirellulales > Pirellulaceae > JALCBQ01. The sequence continues at coordinate 16,895 of JALCBQ010000013.1, read as the reverse complement.
GAAGAGAAAGAATACGAAATCAACGATCTTCGGCAAATGATTATTCGTGTTGAAGACCACACAAAAAAAAGAGAACGTAAACGAGTGGCCAAAGAGGAGAGAAAGCGACGACAACGCGAAGCACATGAAAAAGAGTCTCGCCACTAAAGGAGGCGGGACTCTTTCCCTGTCTTTGCTTTATGCACTTTGTAGACTTTAGAGCATTACCGAATTCTCTTCTTTAAATCACCTAGTCGAATCGTATTCTTCTGTTTCTGCTCATGTAATTTGTCTGGCAAAGTAGCCTCCTGCACTCCAAGGTCGATAACTTCGACTTTGGGCAAAACAAGCTTTCGTCTCTTCATACCAATCTTTGCAGGGGGAGTTTCAAATAATAAAAGAAGGCTGGCGACTTCACGGTCGGTTAGGCCAGCCAATAAATTGTCGGGCATTACCGATTTTTTGCTGTCAAATATTTCGTCGACCTCATCGGTTACGATGCGTTTCTCTTCCCCGGTTGAAAGAGTAACAATGACCGAGTCGCCTGTCGGGCTGCTCGATACGAGCCCAGAGTAGGCACGTCCCGAGGTCGTTACGATCGTTTTGCTCGCATATTGGCTCGAAATTTCTTTTGAAGGTTCAAAAATTGCCTCAAGTATTTCCGACCGCTGAAAAGTTTTATGTGCTGTTGTTAAGTCGGGGCCAATGGCTGCACCAATAGCGCCAAACTGATGGCAGCTGGCACATTGTGCCTTCTGGAAAACGGCAATCCCTTCGGCATAGCCAACCTCTCCTGCAAACTGTCCTATTACCTCATCTGCAGCTTCATAGCTCCACGTTGGGCGCCCCCGGTTTTCTGACGTCACTGTCCCAATAGAAGACTCTTTAGGAAGCTTGATCTCTTTGGGGTCTAGTGAAACCTCGCTGGTAATTGCTTTTTCAGTCGTTACCTCTTGTTTAGGAAAGTTTTCTTGTAATTGGAAATGTCTCTGGTTTTCAACGATCCAATTTTGCCACTGACCAAAAGTAGTCTCGGGCGCTGTGTGCTGGAAAGGGACCTGTTTTTCCGTCCAGAGTGTAAGGAGCTTTAAGGTCTCTTCGGCCTCGGTCAAATTTTGACGTTTCGCTAAATCGAGGACATTTTGGTAATGTTTAATGTCTTTTGGTTTTTGATCGACCGTTAAAAGTTGCCGTGAGACCTCTTCAGCAGCTGCCCCTTTGAGCTCGGGTAAACTATTGAGTAAATAGCTCCAATTATCGCCCTCTGGTTTTTGTGCCAGTCCCATGGCGACGGTCTGTCGACGAGCAGGTTGCAGCAACCAAACGTCTCGAAGATACTGCATTGCCTTGTCCTCGCCACTGCGAGCTAGCACAGCAACAATCCCGACTTTCAATGCTTCTGACGCCTTGGAAGTATCCTCGGCCAGATTTGTGTCTAGCTTTTTGAGGGCCTCAAAAATTTCTGGTTGTAAAAAGACAGGTAATTGGTACAAAACACCGAGTGCTGCGGTAGGTATTTCTTCACCACTTTGTAGTACGTCAAGTTGCTCTGCCTCAGTCAATGTTCCTGCAACATCACGTGTAATGGCTCTAAGATAGTGGACATAACTTTCACCACCACCAGCTGTAGAAGCTGTCTCAAGATATTTCAAAAGGGCAATTTTTTTCTCAGGTGTCCAACCTTTTTTAAGATAGCCAAGATGGATTGCAATATGTAGCCGATCAACATCAGCGATATGCTCATTTTCCAGCTCTTCCCAAAAACGGTCTGCCGCTTCTTCTGATTGAACATAAGCCAATATCCGAACAAGTTCTCGATTCATTTGTCTGTGCATGGAAGGATATTCCTCAATAATACTCTCCCGAAGACGAATCGTCTCTTGAGGCGAAAGCTCTCCCTGGATGATTGCAATCTCGACCAATCGTAACATATCGAGAAAATCAGGATCGGAAATCGCCTCATCTAAAAAATACCGGAATCGTTGCAAGACTCGCTTGGCAAACTCTTTTTTGGGTGCCGCAATTAACGAAGCAGTTGCCCCTTGAATAAAAAGGCGATGATGATCTTGTTGTAATAACTCCTCTTCCCAATTTTCAATTGGCTGCTGTTGTAAAAGAAGACGGGCCGCGTACTGTTCAGTCCGATCGGTTGAAACCAACGTAGTAACCATTTTTTCCAGTGGAACGATTTCCCCCCGACGCCTCAATGCCTCACATGCCCTCCGGCGAACAAGGGAAGAGGTATCTTCAAGCTTGGTTATAAGTAACCCCTTTGTTGTCTCCTGGTCGTCCAGTCCCAACAGATAACAAGCTGCTGCCCGAATCTGTTCGTTAGGATCAACTGTCAGGGCTCCCATCATTTCAGTATCAACCTTGCCAGGGAACATCTGCATAAGACGCAATGCTCGAATTCGAAAATTGACGTGGTTTTTCACGTTGGTAGCAACAAGGCGTAGTGTCTTTTCCCATTCTGCACCGTGTTTTCTTCGTATTTCTGTAATCTCACTTCGGGTCCAGGCACTCTCCAGCTGTGGGAGCCGAAAAGCACGTGTTAACCCCTGGCCAAATTGTAATACCTCGGGTGGCACTTCTCCCCGCCAACGAACCCGGTAGAGCCCTCCTGCCGTTCCTCGCCCACCCGTTGTAAAATAGAGTGCGCCATCGGGACCGACTTCTAGGTCAGTCACATTCAGAGGCTGTCCTGTCAAAAAAGTCTCTACAACCGTCGTATAAGAGCTGCCCTCTTTTTTAAGTCGAGCAACCAGAATCCTTCCCTCTGACCAATCGGCCGAAAAAAGGGCGTTGTGGTAACGAAATGGGAACATTTTATGGTTATAAACGACCGCACCGGTCGGTGAACCACGCCCTGTATCGGCGATACCTGTCAAGGTATCATGATAATACTCCGGAAGCTTGGCCCAACCACTACGCCAACCAAAATCGGCACCCGGTGTTACATGGTAAAGTCGTGTCGGGCGATACCAGGTCATCCCCATATCCGATTCCATATCACTGTCGTGAACAAAAAGTTCACCATGTCGATCAAAGGCAATGTCATAAGCATTTCGTAAACCACCGGCGACCAACTCCACAAATGTACCATCTTGATCGGTTCGAATAATTGTCCCACCAGGAACCTTAACACCCACGGCATGCCCACTCGGGTCTTCATATCTCGGCTGAATGAGGTCCCCTTCGTAAATATACTTTAGTGGACTACTCTCGGCATACTCTTGCGGCAAAACGATCTCATTACCAGAAACAAGGTAAATCAATCCATCAGGACCAAGGCACAGACCATGAGCGCCATGTTCGCTAGGTTGTTCAGCTCCGAACTCGAGAATCGTCCGAGCCGTCTCATAGTTTCCGTCTTGATTGTTGTCAGACAATTTGTAGAGACCGGCCCCTTGTGGCCCAATGCCAGTGACAAAAATAGATCGGTCTATAACCAGAATCCCTTGGCAAGTGTGCACCTCTTGAGAAAGTGGCCTCGCTTTATCTGGCCGTTGGTCGTTGTTTGAATCATAAATCAGGATTAAGCCTCCACCTTCTTGCGAAGCAATAATATCCCCCGATTCATTAAAAGTCATGGCTATTACAGAACCTAGCTCTTCTTCCCGGGCGAGTTCTTCTATTTGAAATTCGCGTGAAAGTTGAAACTGACTCTCCGAAGAAACCGTCGTTAAGCCACTAGGATCGGTCACGTCGGTAGCCGCGATAATTTGTTTGGCCGCTTCTTGCTCACCTGCCGTTGAATGAGTTGCCGCCCCTTTCTGATCCCTCATCGAGACCGCGGTCACTTCCTCCTTTTCCGAGACTTGGGCAGTAACACTTTCTTCAGCTTTCCGAATTTTTAGTTCACCCAAAGGATGGGCTTCTCCCCAGAAACGATCACTATAGACAGCTAAATTCCATAGTGGCAACGGGTTTGTCGACGCACGCCAGGAATTGTCGGTATTAACCAACACAGTCTGTCCTTGTTTTTCCTGAACAACAAGTTGAGCCGCCAGACCGGCTGAACTTCCCTTTTGATTAGTAACCTGGACCGCTATGAGATTTTCACCTTCTTTTAAAAGTCGGGTTACCTCGTGTGTTTTAAGGCGACCGCCACTTTCCCCAACAGCAAGGCGAGAGCCGTTGATATAAACCTCAAAATAATCGTCGGCTGTTAAGGCGAGCCACCCTTGGACAGGGGCGTTTAAATGAACCTTTTTTCGAAAGTAGGTCGTCTCATTAAGCAAGGGTTGGCGTTGTGTTGCCGTTTTATTCCAAATCCATTGCACACCACTGCCTTGTTGTTCCTTTTCCTGGGCAACCCCATTGTCAACTGCAGCGACAAAAGCAAGGCCAGCGATAAGCCCCAAGAACTTTCTTTGAAAACGATTTTTCGATCGCCATACTCTTCGACCAAACATTTACTCGCCACCTTATAAGTTGACTTACCCAAACTTACAATAAAGTTGAGTCTTTATAGACAAACACAGAATTTACCAGACCTTGGCCCCATCGTCCTACTGTTACCTTGCAGGAGTGGACAAACGACCAAGGGAAAAATCGCCAAAACGATAGCAAATCTGCCCAACGGGGAAAAGAGCAGTTTCTCTTAAGATTTTTCGACGAAAACAGGGGACTGGGCCAAAAGGATTATTGGACTTCTCATTGACAGAGAGAGCCGAAAAAAGTAGCCTATCGAGTACCCTTTTGTTATGATGAACAGAAAAGGTGGGCGAAGCTCTTGGTTGCAGAACGCTTTTAAAAACAGTTGGATCCCTTAAAATCTCCTTGCCCTTTAAATAATAGACGGTCAATCGTATGTCGGAAACTCTTCTTGAAGTTACAAATTTAAAAACTTATTTCCACAGTGAAGACGGACTGGTCAAAGCAGTCGATGATCTCTCTTTTTCATTGAAAGAGGGGCATACCTTAGGGATTGTTGGTGAGTCAGGATCTGGAAAGTCGGTTACATCGCTCTCGATAATGCGTCTCTTGGCAAATTCGGCCGAGATCGTTTCGGGGTCAATCTCATTTTTGGGCAAAGACCTGGTCCAATTGCCCAAATCTGAAATGTCACCGATTCGTGGTAGTGAAATCAGTATGATTTTTCAAGAGCCGATGACCTCCCTTAACCCTGTTTACACCGTTGGTGATCAGGTTGCCGAGGCGATCATTCTCCACCAAGGCCTCTCCAAGGCCAGGGCGATGGAAAAAACGGTGGAGCTTTTTGAGGAGGTTGGAATCCCCGAGGCGGGCCAACGCATTCACGCCTACCCCCATGAAATGTCGGGGGGGCAAAAACAACGGGTAATGATCGCTATGGCTCTCTCTTGCAATCCAAAGCTCCTCATTGCCGACGAGCCAACAACGGCTCTTGATGTAACCATTCAATCGCAAATCCTTGACATTTTACGCCGGCTACGAGACAAACGGGGGATGTCGATTATCTTTATTACCCATGACCTCGGTGTGATTGCTGAAATTGCTGATGAAATCGGGGTTATGTATCAGGGCAAACTCGTCGAATATGGATCTGTCGTTGAGATATTTTCGAATGCGAAACACCCTTATACCAACGGCCTCCTCGCCTGCCGTCCCAAGTTAGATACCGATTTTCGCCGCCTGCCGACGGTCGAAAATTTCATGGATACCCAAACCGACGCAGACGGTAATACGGTCGTCACTGAAAAGTCACCGACCCAAGAAGAACTGCACGCCTTTGCCCATACAGGGCGGGGACGACTCTTGCACCCACATTCTGTCCTAAAAAATCTCGGTTACGATTCGAGCTGTATTTTTGGTGAGACCAAGGCAATCGATGAAAACGTTCAACCACTCCTAAAGGTCCGTAATCTCAAAGTCCACTTCCCCGGAAAAAGTTCGCTCTTTGGCAAAGTCACCGAACCGATCAAGGCAGTCGACGGAATTGATTTTGAAGTCTACCGCGGCCAAACACTGGGCCTTGTCGGTGAATCGGGGTGTGGAAAAACAACGACAGGTCGGGCTATTTTACGCCTTCAAGAGGCGACCGATGGGCATGTCCTTTTTGAAGGGAAGGAGCTTACAATCCTTAGCCGGAACAACATGCTCCCCTATCGACGCCAAATGCAAATTATTTTTCAAGACCCCTATAGCTCACTCAACCCACGAATGACAGTCGAGTCGATCGTAACCGAGCCAATGCAGGTTCACTCCATTGGATCCTCAAAAGCCGATCGTCGTGAAAAGGCGGCAACCCTTCTTGAAGAGGTCGGCCTCTCTACGATGCACCTTCGTAGGTATCCTCACGAATTTTCGGGAGGACAACGTCAACGCATCGGCATTGCCCGTGCTCTTGCTGTCGAACCCGAGTTTATTATCTGCGATGAATCGGTCTCGGCTCTAGATGTTTCGGTACAGGCCCAAGTTCTGAATCTCCTTAAAGACCTTCAAGAGGCGCGTAATTTAACCTATATCTTCATTAGCCATGACCTGAGTGTTGTCAAATTTATGGCCGATATGATGGTCGTAATGAATGAAGGAAAAATTGTCGAATATGGCCCTTCAGAATCGATTTATACGAACCCGAAAGAGACCTATACCCGTCAACTCATTGAAGCGACTCCAAACGATGATTTGGCCCTTATTCAACAACGAGTTACCCAACGTGCCGAAAACCGCAAACAACGGGACGAATAGAGTAGGTCAAGGTTCACCAAGCTTTGTAAACTTCTCCTGCCTAAGGGTACTGATAAGGTGACTCGATTTTCGTCAGATTGTTATCCAACGCCTCTTCAAGCAGTCTTTTCATGTTTTCGGTGTGACTGTCGAGCCGGATATCCCAAATTTGGGCAAAGCTCCCGAGGTTCTCAATAATTTCGGGTGGAAAACATGAAAAGAGAGCACCTATGAGCTGACGATTCAGCTGGTAACTTGAACTCCCCAAGGTTTTAAAGGTAAAACGGAGGGAGGCGATCAATACCTCCCATGCGATCTCATCGTCGGCATTTTTCTTTCGTTCATCAGCAAAATCGCCGGCCCGCCCCTCTTCAAAGGCAAGAGCCCTGAAATCGGTCTCATGGAAAAATCGACCGAGCAACAAGTCGACCCATCGCTCACTCCTACGCCGTAATTTATTAAGATGAACCGTTTGTGTTACTCCGTAAGACTCTTGTTGTACCATGAGTTTTAGCGCTCGATTACGTACCTCTTGCTGGGAGACATAAACACTACGTGCAACTGGCTCAGCCAGAGCTTCTCCTTTCGATTGGTCGTACATTTGGCTAAAGGCGAGCCAAACCCGTACCAAAACCTCACTAAGTAAAATTTCTTCGAGTACGATCGATATTTCTGGCCATGTCGCATAACGGCGCATCATTTTTTTTTCGGCATCGGTAAACTTCGTATTTGAAAATGGGAGAAAATTGACTTCATGAATACTCTTCGCCTCATGTAGCTGGTTCCACTGTATCGAATACGCTTTGATTGCCTGACTCCACTTTTCATACCGTTGTTTGCTATAGCACCAATATTGTTGAATAGCGACTTCTGAAAGAGAGGGGTTATACTGCATGAAATAGGACGAATAGCGGGCGATCATCGCTGCTGCCTCGACGAGCTTACATGTTTCCATCGTGTTCTGCGGACCCCTCTGGTTTCAATCGGACAAACTTTATTGCTTTTAGGCAATTCACCTATTGGCAAATAGGATGCCAAATTTTCATTCGTACACCCTCTTTTGACGAAAGCCTATCTGAAAAGGTCGTTTTTCCTTCTGTAGTATGTCCAGGTAAACTATTGTGTCGTTTTCTTGCAACATACCAAGAAGATATTATCCCCTTTAGACAACATGTTCCTTTTTTACTACCCTTTGCCACACCACCCCGTTTTCTTAGGGATATCTCCCTTTTCTTTATACTAAAAAATGGACCTTATTTTCTCAAAAAAGCGTTGTATGAAGCCTCCCCCTCTTGGTAGGATACATACTTAACAGATACTGAAACAAGCAGCTTTTAATCGATACATCAAGGGATTCACCATGCGTTGCTCTCTCTCTTTTTCTACCTTTGTTTCTTTTTTTGTGTTTTTGAGCCTTTCGGTTCCACTGACTAGCTGGGGGCAAACCCCTGCTAAGGATCAACCTTCACTTTTAAGCACTGTTGAGAACGACACTCTCAAGTCGACTCACTTCGGGGAAAAGGTTGTCACAACCAATACCGTTTTCGACCTCCTGCCGAGCGACACCGGCTTAGTCCTCTCTGCTCAGAATCTTCAAAGTCAACTGGATAAGATCAGCCTCTCTCATTTCTGGCACCGGCTCCAAGAAAACGGGGAGACCGCTCCTATATTCGGGCAAAATGATTCATCGAGTATCCACCACTTCAACGGGATGTACCAAAGCCTAAATGAACAGGAGCCAGAACTTTTTCAACTTCTTGAAGAGGCCAGAAATTCCGAGTTCTTTATCGCCGCCGATGTTCAAGCGGCTAAAAACCTAGAGGCCATTTCACGGTTCAGTAATTCAAACGTACCCTACCTTACCATTGCAACCTTAGAACTATCCGATTCAGAAAATGAAGATGACTTCTTCTTTTATGGACCTTATTTTCGTGCCACTGCTTACTCATGGATCGAACTGGGAAAAGACCCTACCGCAGTTCAAACACCGACCATTTATGCCGGAACCCGTCTTAAGTCAGTCGAAATCGCCAAAAAACAGTTTCGCCGCCTCGACAATCTTATCCCGATGTTCGCTCTACCTCAGGTACTACCACCAGGTATCTCTCCACCAACGAAAGAAACCATTGCTGGATCTGACTTTTGGGTCCTGCCTGTTGAGCTTGAGCCAATTGTTCCATGGGATGAAGGGATCGCTCAACTTTCAGCGGGCTTTAACTCGGATGAAACGGAAAAAATTGACCAGCTCAAAGAGGCCTTCGCCCATATTCGAAAACTAAAAGGGGTCCTTTGTTTTGGAATCCATCAAGATTACCTCCTGATAACATTTGGCCCTGATACAAAACACCTTGAGGAATTAGGGACGGTAAACATCAACGATCTCGCAACAGATGAAGCGACTGCTACCCCATCTAAGCGACTAAGTCAAGTCGACGACTTTCAGCCAATCGTCCCCCATCTTGTCGATAATGAGGTTCTGCTATTGGCCTACTCGAGTAAAGAGTTTGCCGAAGCAAATGACCCAAAACTCTTGCTGAGGGCTCTCCATGGCTGGATTCGACATATGGCAACTGCCGCTAAAGTCCTCTCTGAAAATGATCGTCAACTCATTCATAACGACCTTGACGAGCTTTATGAAAACCTTGTCACTTTTTTGCCTAATGTCAGTTCTGCTGCCTCAATCCTCTATGAGTCAAAAGAAGATTCTTCTGAAAACAGGTACGAATATTACAGCTATACAGGTGTGCCTGCTCAATTCGAGGGAAAAGCAAAACCTCTTTCCATTCTCTCCCACACGACCAAAGACCCTTTGGTCGTCGTTGCTGCTAGCGACCATTCTGAATTTCAGCGATTCCATAAATTCGCTGAAAAATATCTCCGCAAAGGAGAACTCCATTTTCAGAATCTAGCTCTCCCATATGCTTCTAAAGACGAACACGATCAGTACTACCGAGTCTCTGAAGTCGTTCGCCCTTTGTTTGAAGAGTATTTCCGTATTACCAACGAACAATTTTTCCCCGCTCTCGGCAAAGAATCAGCATTGGTCGTTACCTCAACCCAAAAAGTTGACCTCACACCTGGAGAGCCCCCTCATTTCTACACAGCACTTGCCCTATTAGAACCCTCAATCCTTCTTGAGCTCTCCGACAATACCCTCTTTGAAAATGCTATCGACGATTATCTCTACTTGCTCGAAGAAATAATCATCGACTCAGCGACCGAGCTCGCTTCAAGGCCGGGGCCCTATATGTTGCCCGACTGGAAAGTTGAGGAAAAAGAGTACGGCACATTCTATCGTGGCCATCTGCTTAAACGGCTAGGATTCGGAGATTTCATCGACCCTTCGATCGGTATTAGTAAAAACCTAGGTGTTATCTCCCTGTTCCCTGATCAAATCGACCATTTTATGAAAAAGGAACAGCTTGAGCTACCATCTTCACTCTCCATTGATCGCCCACGTTTTGGTCTTCTCTATGTCAACTTGAATAGAGGTTTCCATCTCGTGGAAGAATCTCTTAGAGCTGCTAACATCCAGTGGATTATCCATGAAGATGGCTACACTCCAAAATGGCGAAGAGACATTTTTTCTCCTTATTGGATAGAACAACAAGAGTTCGCCTCGTTCTTCGCCGTCGTTGATTCTTTAGTGATCGAAGCTTATCCTGAAAAGACCCCTCATGGTAAAAAGCTAGTCTCTCACGGATCGATCGTCTTTAAAGACCTTACTCCAAGGAACCAGAAGGAGGCCCTTGAAAAACTCGAGAAAGAGTTTCAACAGGCCGAAAAACACAGAGACCGTATCAAGACAAGTAGCAGAACATAAGGCCAGGATTTGTTCGTTGTCTTCCCTTTTAGCCCAATGAGACGATCCACTTCTCAAATGTGTCGGCACCTTTGCAAAAATCGTCGGTAGCGCCGATCGTTGTGATCGTTTCGTTTCCGTGGACGACATGAATATCTGCACCGAGTTTCACTTTATCTTGAAACTCGGGAATATTTTTCAGGTTTTCAATTGCGGCGACCGCCTCGGCCACTGCCTCCTGTGGCGATCGATTCACTTTGTCTGCGAGATACTTCGCAGAAAGTGGCTCCCCTGTGAGCCGTTCTATAAATGGCAAAAACCGGATACTATTTCCTGGCTGCCAGTAGTGCTTTTTCAGGTCAGGGCCAATTTTGGGATTGTCAACAAGGTGGCCATCCCGTTTTTTGAAAAAAGCCCGTGTCTGAGCGACCCCCATTTCGGCCAATACGTAACCGTGGTAATAAGCACTTGACTCACCAGCCAAAAGATGAGGAATCGAGAGGACTGGCCGTGGAGATCCCTCTGGCAAACCAAGGACTTCGCTTTCAACACGCCGAATCGTTTGGAGAATATTTTCTGCCGTTAACTCTTCTTCCGGAATTTCATAAATTGCCCGTTCGGCATAGGGAACGACCAACATACACCTTAGGCTCCACGCGGCAAATGGTTGCTTGTCGTTGATTCCCTTTTCAATAAGCTCTTGAGGCATTGGCTCACCCTGACGATTAACCGCGTAGCGAGTTAACCAATCGGCATCGCCGATAAGGCTGTCAAGGAACATACTCTGTACCTCAGCAAAAGCGACCGATGAAGGAGCAAACTCTTGGGAGAAACAAGGGGCAGGCATATCAATATTCGAGAAATGCGCCGCGTGCCCCCCCTCATGAAAAAAGGTCTCAAGGGCACGTTCGCCCGAACCGACCATCGTCGGAATGGCATTCGCAGTAAAATGAATCCTTGCCGGCTGGAATTGCCCTTTGTTGTTCCATGCAGGGACGGGACCGTGCATAAAGCCGTTTTCATACTTTCCTTTTCGATCTAAAAGATCAAGCACCAACGTTGCTCCACGATAATCAATTCCGAGTGCAGCAAAGCTTTTTCCCCATACTGCTAACGACTTTTCAAAAGCAAAATAGGGATCTTGTTGTGCCGTTATATCACCAGATATCTGAAACGACATATTCCAAGGAGAGGTGCTCTTGAGTGTTCTCAGCGAGGATGTTGCTCGCTCATAGGTCTGCTCTTTAAGTTCATCAAGAAGCGAAAAAACCTCTCTCTTTGAGAGTCCCTCTGTCCGCTTTACCTGCCAATCGTAGTAATCTTCTCCACCTAACATTCGGCCAAGACGGTTTCGCATTTTGACAATTTCGAGGAAACCATTTTCAAGGACATGGTCTTCGATACGGCGAAGACCTTCCCACGCACTTTTTCTTAGGGCCTCTTCTTTTTCCGTCCGGAGCATTGTACCGAGTTTAACCGAACTCGCTTCGACAAATTGCCCCTCGAGATCGACATAGCCAAGTGACATCGTTGCGCGGGCCCGGGCCAGCTTGCCCTCGGCTGCAACGATTGATTCGTTGAGTTCCTGAGCCTCTTTTGAATCGATGGTATGTGCCCTGAATGTCTCCTGCCAACCGGTGAGGGCGACCTTTTCTTCTTCTGCCAAAGACCGCCCCTCCTCGCCCAGATAACGTTCGACTTGTCGAAGGGTTTCTGGGTTTTGCAGAAATCTTTGCAAATATATTTCTTTTTCACTGAGCTCTGCCTGCGCACCTTCTGGATTATCAGAGAGCCCCATGTAGGCTGTCCAGAAAGAATCTTCTTTCGCAGTATGTCGGACTTGATACTCGTTATTCAGGTTTGTTAGAAAATCTCTAGCCGTGGTGGTCACACTCGATTGCATAGATATGTCTCACAATTGTAGAAAAAGAAATACAGTCGACTCATTCTACGATTGGTAGCGGCCAGAAACAAGCTCTTTTGTTTTTGCCTTAAAATCCTTTCGGCCTTTACCCAATCACCTGGAGTTTCTAAAAGCATACGATAGACAAGAGGTTATCCTTCTTGGAACCATCGAGAAAACAAGACCCTAACAGCAGCAGTATCTGTAGCATCTGTCAACGTCGGTTCGCCCCTTGAGGATAGGGACTGTCAACTTGAAGAGAAGTTCCACATGGCTGCATCTGACTACCGGCCAAAACGATATCATTCCGCAGGCGGCTACGGGCTGTTCTGCCTTGATCATTTCGGTAAATATCGTCGTCCTGTGTTCTGCACGCTTTGCAACCGCTGAGAAAGAACACCGACCCATCAAGATATAAAACATTTTGCCCCTCTTTCCCATGTGGTGTGTGGGCAACATCGTCTGAAAAAAAGAGGGGAGTATCTGCTAAGATCGGAAATGTGTTCTGACTGTAGTTTGAGCAATTTTCCAAGCTATCGGCCCGAAAACCACGCCTGCTATCTTCTTCACAACCAATGTTGTAAGCATAGTCACCGCCGGCTAACCGCTGTAAAAAGGCTCGGAGTTCCCGTGATGCTTTATCCAGTTCATCACAAAGAGCAACTCGAAAAGAAGCTTCATCACACCCATATTCAGAAGCAGAGGTCGAGGGACGGTCCCGCTCACCTCCAAGTTTTCCCGAGGGGCAAAGGACAACTTTGCAATGTTCTAAAAACCCGTTCGACCGTAATACCGTCGCATAAGAGCCAGCAAAACCGAGCGAATGACCACTGTCCATAACAGGGGGATAATAGCCGCCATGATAACTGCTATACTGGTTAAAGGCGACCCCGATTTGCCGTAAATTGTCTTGGCAAATTAGTCGCTTGGTCATTTGGCGGCTATGTAAAATCGCTGGAAAAAAGAGGAGGCAAAACAAAAGGCAGGCACCGAGAGTTGTCGCCGAATCAAGAAAACGCCAAGAGGAGGCCGATGCCCACAAGGAAGAAGGTGCCTCTCGTTGTTCCGTAAGAGATTGTATGGCCTCGTCGCTTGATGCCCCTAAACGAACCTTGGGTGCTTTATCTAGCTCCTCAAAGATTGCTTGACACGTCGACTCAGCCAATCCACCTCGTGGCTCAAAGTGGGACTGGGAGTCTTCGAGTGGGGCTAGAAAAGACTTGAGTTTCGCCAATTCTTCCTGCAAAGTCTCATCATGAGCGAGCGCTTCGGCAATTTTCTCTCTTTCGTGCGGGTCGATCGCATTGAGAAGGTAGCCTAATAAGTCGCTCTGAGAATACATAGAAGTCAAACTTGTGAGAAAGAAAAGGATAAGACTGGAACACAGAAACAGAGAGCAATATTTCTCTCTAGAGAAGAGCGGTCATTAACTCGGCGATTGGTTAAAATCTAGGGAATCGGTCATCTTTGCTGTGGGGGCCAAAGCCTCTCATCTTCTTTCTATACGGAGGATAAGGAGAATTTGGTTCACTTCTATTTAAAAAAAGGAGGGTTTTAGCACCTTGCCGCCCAAATGGTGGTCAAAGGCCAAGTCCTATGATCTGCCTATAGTCGTTCCACACTTAGAATATTACCAGAAACTTTCATCGGAGTTACCCAATAATTCACTTATAATAAAACGTGCTAGCCTTTTTTGGGTCGCTTTTTAGAGATATTTTTTTCAGAAAAGGTTGAAATTTGTCGTTCTTTCCAGGCGCTTGCCAATTTTAAAACAGCACTGTGAAGACGGCTTTTTATCGTGCCAACCGGTATCCCAAGAACATCAGCCGCCTCTCGATATTTAAGCCCTTGATAGTAGACTAGCTGGACAACCTGTTGCATAGGATCAGGGAGCTTTGCTAATTGCCCACTCACCCAGTTTCGGTTCTCTTGCTCCGTTAGAAACTCGACTGGATTAGGCAAACGGTCAGGGATCAGGGCAGCCAATTGGCCTGCCTCATAACCTGAACTGCCGATCTCTTGTTGCAGGCTAATTGCCCGATGTCGCTTGTTTCGCCGCTTAAGATCAATCGCCTGGTTTGTAGCGATCGTGTAGAGCCACGGCCGAAATTTTCGCCTTTGATCGAAATGAGGTAACTTGAGATGGATCTGGGTAAAAGTTGTCTGAAAGACATCTTCGGCCTCTTCAGCATTTCCGAGATAACGTCGAAGGTAGTTGAATAACTCCCCCTCATACCGGCGGACAAGACAGGTAAACGAGTCCCGGTTTCCTGTTTCGCGATAATGAACCAAGAGTTGCTCGTCACTAATAGAAGCGACTTTTTCGCAACAAGATAATACTTTCGTCATGAGGGAGATCCCCAGAAATAAAAACGGCCAAGCTCAAACATCCCAAAGAGAGCTAGTTGAATTACCACACATCCGCCTGTGATAAGAACATCAAGTCAGCCCGATCTATGAACCAACAAAAAAGCCCGCACGGTGCCATAATCGATATCATAGCAAACTGCGGGCAAGTTTTGCAAACAAATTCTTTGGTATGAAAGGAAGTAAAATGGCGGTCGGCTGAAAAAGTATCCTCTCCACCGAGCTTTCGCAGGAGCCACTGACTCGCTATCAGATGGAACTTTCCGGAATATCAACCGCCTACTCTCACTTCTTACATAGCTGCTTTGCTTATCGCAAACTGTATGCCAAACAGCCTCCCTGAATAGACCCATGGCCGTAAACCCTTACCCACAAATATGTTAAGGACTCAATATACTACCTTAACACTTTAAAAAGCTCTTGAAATTTGCTCTCCTGTGTAATATTTACAAGTAAGTATTACAAGCTTTCCTAACCAAGTTATTCGAACAAGAGGAGAAAAGATTTCTAAAAATTTACGGCTAGTGTGCCACTTGCAAAAATAAACCCTTTATCCTTTTGTGGACCACTATTTAAAATTATTAGAAGACCGTTATGGCCCCCTTCAAAGTATCTGACCGTTTGTTTCCTTTTGTATTTCTCCTTTTTTTAGAAAGTTAACCAAATCAGATGGCATTAGAACGCATCTTAGAAGAAGAAGTTATGGATACGCCGGAAGAGGCGACCGTTTATAACGCGATGGACCACCAGGAGATCAATGCGTTATTTGTTGACGACCTGTTAATGACTTTTCAGGAGTTCTATACACCTGCTCAACAACTTGAGCTCTTCCGAAACGCTGATATTTTTGAAGACAAGGAAGAAGAGCCTCTTCTCCCATTTTTAGGCAATCTTCTCGACATTGGAACGGGAACAGCCCTTATCCCTATTGAACTTTGTCGTCGTGAAGTCAGTTGTCGTATTATGGCCGTCGATATGGCTACGAGTATGCTCGATCTAGCCCAGATCAATATAGGCGCGGTCAACTACCACGATAGAATCACCCTTGGGCAACAAGATGCAAAGGCGACAACTTTTGAAGACGACCTTTTTGAAGTGGTTATGTCCAACAGCATTATTCATCATGTTCCAACACCTAAAGAAGCATTTGCCGAAATGGTCCGCGTTCTTAAACCAGGAGGTTTTCTCTTCATACGGGACCTTGCCAGGCCGGCGAGTCATGAACAACTCGACAACCTCGTGCAAACTCATGCAGGCGAAGAAGACCAACGGGGACGCCAGATGTTTGCAGAAAGCCTTCATGCGGCACTGACCCTTAAAGAAGTGCAAGCAATGGCCAATGACTTTGGCTTTTCACCTGATACTGTTACTCTAACCTCAGACCGTCACTGGACACTTGCTGCGAAAAAGCCATTCTGACCTTCTGTTCTAAATTTTGGGCCACACAAACGGTAAATATCTAAGGCGCGTAAAAAAAAGCCCGACACCTATAATTGGCCGGGCTTTTTGTGCCAGGAATCAGAAAGAGACCCTGGAGGTTCCTTTTATCTCTTTCTGGCTCGACAACAAGGCTAAATTTGTAAGAGGACTGCTCTTAACATAGCCGACTTTTAGATTAGCCTAAAGCAAAACTAAAAGGTGTAATCAAGGCCCAGGTAAGCTCCATGTAAAATCAAAGAGCCGTTCGATTGTACCTCGGCAACGCCATCGATATCTTCGAAGTTTTGAGGGAATTGGCCAGTCGCCAGTGCAACACCACTAACGGCGACAGCTCGGTATCCAGCCCGTGCTTCAAACCGACGCCAGAACGAATATTTCATTCCGAGATCAAGTTCTCCCATAAGGGCAACATCGTTTTTCGTCGAACGAATATTATATTGTCGCAAGTGGTTTGGGGTCCCAGCGTTATTGACGAATGCAAAGCCATTGGAACCACGAATTCGGGAGTAGTGCGATATATGGTTTCCGTAAACTCCCATCTTGGTTTTTGCGTAGAGGCCAAAACAGTCGCTCCAATGGTAGCGAGCATTGGAACCGATTTGAAAACCGATGAGGTGGTTGTCGACATCAACATTCCAGAAAAGTTCATCGGCATGCCCTGTAAAGGTGGTGTCCGCTTCATCACTGGCGAACTCGAACCCTTCCTGAAATTTAAAATATCGGAAACCGGCTAACCAACCGAAGTCCCAATTC
>JALCBQ010000196.1 GCA_028066335.1 Pirellulaceae bacterium | reverse complement strand
GTTACAAACAATCGCATCGTTTGGCATGACTTCCATATGTTTGCCAGTGATAATATCTCGGTTACCTGTTGTGGTAACAAAGATATTTCCCTCTTTTGCGGCCTCTTCCATCGTGGTCACCTCGTAACCCTCCATGGCAGCCTGCAAAGCGTTGATTGGGTCAATTTCGGTAACGATAACACGTGCACCATAGTGACGCATCGAGTGAGCACATCCTTTACCGACATCTCCATAACCGGCGACGACGACGACTTTACCGGCAACCATCACGTCGGTTGCCCGTTTGATTCCATCAGCAAGGGATTCACGACAACCATAAAGGTTGTCAAATTTGCTTTTGGTTACTGAATCATTGACATTGATCGCAGGAACCTTGAGTTCACCCTTTTCATGCATTTGATAAAGGCGATGAACGCCGGTGGTCGTCTCTTCGGAGAGACCCTTGATCCCTTCGAGAAGCTCAGGGTATTTATTGTGGACCATTGCGGTGAGGTCACCACCATCATCCAAGATTAGGTTTAAAGGTTTTCCATCAGGGAAGAAGAGGGTCTGTTCGATACACCAGTCAAACTCGTCCTCACTCATTCCTTTCCATGCATAGACAGGAATTCCGGCGGCGGCCATGGCAGCAGCTGCGTGGTCTTGGGTACTGAAGATATTACAGCTACTCCAGGTGACTTCGGCACCGAGGGCAACCAGGGTCTCAATAAGGACGGCCGTTTGAACGGTCATGTGGAGGCACCCAGCGATTCGCGAGCCAGCAAGTGGCTTGGTCTTGCTATATTTCTCACGAAGAGCCATAAGGCCCGGCATTTCGTTTTCGGCAATTTCGATTTCTCGACGACCAAAGTCAGCCGCTGCTTGAAAATCAGCTTCTGTTGCAAAAGAGGCTACTTTATAGGGTAGCTTGGTATCGGTTTGTGTCACGACCTTTTCTCCAAGGATTAGTGAGTGTAATATTCTGCAAGAAATTTCAAGGACAAGTATCTCTTTCCGTAGAGAGATTTTATACCAATCTGCGAAATCGTAAAATACGATAACGGGAAAAATGCAAAAAGGTGGCAATTTATGCTCAAGAAATCATGAGACCTTAAATTGCATAAGATCTTACTGTCGGCGAAAAGCTTGTGCGGCCCGTTTAGAAAACGAAAGAACGAGATTTTGGTCTTTTGAGGTGGCGTTTTTTTCGACTCCACTTGCGGTATCGACTGCAGCCGGAGTAACTGTCGTAATTGCTTCGGTGATGTTTTCAGCAGTGAGGCCACCGGCTAAAATCAATGGTGGCCAATCGGTCCTTTTTTCTGCATTGTCCAAGGATTCCCAGTCGACACGCCTGCCAGTTCCGCCGTAATTATTTTCATCAAAAGCGTCGACCAAAATGGCGTCTGAATATGACGTAAGTTCTTTTGATAAAAGAAGATATGATGATATCTTGGTCGTGTCTCCATTCGGGATGCGAAAAGCCTTAATATGTTTACATCGATACCTCTTTAGAAGAGGTTGTAATGAGGCGATCTGTTGAGCAGTCTCGTCACCATGGAACTGGAGGTAATCGAGAGGGATTCGTTCTAGATATTTGTGAAGGGTCTTTTCTGTGGGATTCACAACGACTCCGACGAGGTCTAGTCGTTTATCGGGGCGGGCCGTTTGTAGAGCCGATACAATTTCGTTCCCTTTTTCAGGCGAAACATAACGGGGGCTTTCCGGGTAGAAATTGAGGCCGATCGCGTCGGCATGCGAGTCGGCGACCATGAGAGCATCGTTGGGGTTGGTAATGCCACAAATTTTAATGCGGAACAAGGAAAGAGGCCTCTGGATATTTTAACTGATAGGAAAGAGCGACAACCGAAGGTGTTAAATTTTAGTCTCCGGTAAGAAACAATTAAAGCCATATTCTTTGTTGGGACGATTTCGCCCCAAGGGGTCCATAAGTAGGAAGGGCTCGCAAAAAGGAAAAAGGGCGTGGAAAGCCGGCAGGAACAAAAGTTCTGGAAATGGTTGTATCTTCGCAAAGTCAAGAAGTGGCCAGAAATATGATAGCAAAACGGTTGTTCGGTTATTTGGTGGGCTCATCGATGAGTTCAATCGTGTTTGTTAGTAGCGCCACGTTTTTAGCCTCCTTCTTTATTCTTTATCCTTCGGTAGATCAGTTGACACAACGAGCAACGTTGGTTTGGCGCCATACGACCGAGGCCGATCGCCTTTCTCCTTCAGAGTTGGAAGCTTTGATCAAGAGCGAGCTACTCTTGCAAAAGATCACTGAAAAAATAGCGACCCAGCAAGTGACAACTGTCGCTCTTAAGGAGTCGACAAAAAAGGAAAAAGTAGAAGCATTTCGTCAACGAATTTCACTGAATATTAGTGAGGGCAGCGAAGCGACAACTCCTGTTGAAATCGACTATAAAGCGGCAGACTGGCGTGAGGGAAAACTAGCTCTTGGTGCATTAGTGACTGCATTGACGGCTTCAAATTTACATCCTGAGATTGAGCAGCTACTGACCAAAGAGGCCACATTCACCAAAAACCTAGAGGATTTAGAGGTTCAGCGTCAACAAGCAATTCAAGCTCATGAAAAGTATAAAAATAACCACGACAAGCTATTAGCCAGCGAAGATGTCGTAGAAGAGCAGACAGCTAATGTGACCAGACTTCAAATGATCAATCCGGAATGGGAAAGCCAAAACAAAAGGGTAGAGGAGGCGAAAGCTTCTCTTGACAACCTGTTGACAACACACAGCCCTGAACACCCGAAGGTTATTTTTCAGAGGAGTGCTTACCTGCAAGAAAAAAAACGTTTGGCACAGTATCCGCAATATCATGAGACGGTAAACCTTAAAAAGGGGAGTTTCGAAAGTGAAAAAACGATCTTTGACGAGAAAGCAAAGCTAAGTCCGATTTATGAATCTTGGAAACAAGGACAAGACTACACTACAAGTTTAGAGTTATTAGACAGGCAGAAGGAGGAGTTGGTTCTTAAACGGACAGGCCTAAGTGA